>JADGEY010000130.1 GCA_016744185.1 Emcibacteraceae bacterium
GATGGTAAAGTTACAAAAGATGAGTTTATCGAAGCTAAAAATAAATATATTTCTATTGGGCGCAAAGGTGTTTCTTTTGAAAAATTTCAAAAGCTTATTAAAGAAGCAAAAATAAAACGTAAAACCGCTGCAAAAGAGAGACATTTAGCAGCAGCAAAAAAACGTAAATTAAAAAGAGCAAAAGAGCGGTTTGCAAAAATAGATATTAATAAAAATGGAAAGATTTCAAAATCAGAATTAACAAAACATGCGGCATTGATGTTCGTAAAAATGGATAAAAATGGTGATGGCGTTCTTACTAAAGAAAAGCGTTCTCATAAAAAAATGCTTCGGCATTTAAAAATGAAAAATTTCAAAGGTTTAGAACGAAAAATAATACGTATGAAGCATAAAAAGAAGGGTATGAAGCATAAAGAAATGAACCTTAAGCATATGCAGAAACACCTTAAACATTTAGAAGATCGCCTAAAATCTCAAAAAGAATTAATTGCAAAAATAAAAGCAAAGCAAGCGGCTAAAAACTAACAAACAAGAATATTGATAAAAAACAAAGGAGAGGTAAGTAAAGACCTCTCCTTTATATATTTTTCATTAGAAAAATTGATTGTAATTAATCTTTAACGCCCCAGCCATAAAGCTGTCCATCATTTCTCTGAGCATTTGCATCATAATATTGCACATCAAGCTGTAATTTTTGAGCGGTAAGTCCGCCAACAGCACTGAGAAGTCTATAGGCTTCAAATATTTTATCTCTTTGCGCACGGATAAGAGTCGCTCTTGCATCGAGAAATTCTTGTTCAGCATCAAGAACCTGAAGAACACTTTTTGATCCAGCCTTCGCTTCTTTTATTATGCCTTTTAAGGCAGTTTTATTAGCTTCTGCTTGGTCTCCTGCTGAACGCATGCGGGCTGTTGTTTCTCTATATCCCTCCCAAGAGTTACGCACCATTTGGTCAACCTGACGGCCTGTAGCAACCATTTCAAGGCGGCGTTGGTTTTCAAACTCTTTTGCTTGTCTGATACGGGAAGAATTTATCCCAGCTTGATAAAGAGGAACAGTAACGGTTGCCGCTACTGATTTATAGGTTGTCAGCTCACCTTGTCTTGCGCCGTCCCAGCCTCGTTTATATTGCGCAGAGATGTCTAATTTAGGTAGAAGCCCCCCTTTAGCGGCGGAAACGGAATGGCCTGCAGCAGCTTCAAGATATTTTGCTGCCATCAAAAGAGGGTTCTCACTTTGAGCAATGGCAAGGGCTTCTACTTCTGTTCCTGGAAGATTTGGGATGCCTATTATATTATCTAATGTAGCAGGTGAATTTCCGACAACACGTCTAAAAGCGGTGCGGCTATTCTTGAGTGCGGATTCTGCTCGTATGCGCTGCGTAAGGGATCTTGCATAGCGTGCTTTTGAGTAGGAAACATCTGTTTTTGTGATTTCTCCAGCTTCAAAACGAGCTATATTTGCTTGTAAAAAACGCCTTAAAACCGCAACATTATTGCTTACAATCACTAGAATTTTTTCATCACGTTTAATGTCTACATAGGCAGCAACAGTATCAAGTAAAATTTGTTGCTCTATATTTACAAGGCGGCCCTGCCCAGCCTTAGATTGAGATTTAGCCGCTTTACTATTATTTACAGTTTGAAAGCCATTAAATAAATTATACCGTAATGATACGCCTAAATTTTTAGGGTAAAGAGAGGACTTTTTCTTAAAAAAAAGGTTGTTGTTGGTTAGCTCTGAAGTAGAAATATCGCCTGAAAGATTAATAGTAGGCCGCCATCCTGCATTTGCTTGGTTAATATTTTCATCCGTAGCCCGTAAAGATGCACGGCTCGCTGCGAGAGTTGGGTTGTTAGAATAGGCAATAGCAAGGACATCTTTTAAATTTTCTGCATAGCTAACATTGCTATATAGTCCAAGATAAAAAGCATATGCACAAATTGCACCATTGAGGATTTTTTTCATTTTTTTCCCTTTTAAGTTTTAATGTAGGTTGTTATAATAAACTAATACTAGGTACTAAAATATGTCAAAATAATTAACAAAAATAACTATAGTTAATAGTTAGCAGTACCAATATTAATTGTCTATCATTAAATTCTTATTTAAATTCTATTTTTTTATGGGAAATTTTTAAAATGAAAACTTTGGTTTAATTTCAAAGGCTTTAAGGGTAGGGACGGCTGCATCGAACAAAATTTTCTTTGATCTGATGTTATTTTTATAGGTCATTAAAACAGCCCGTCCGAAGCCATTTTCATTTAAAATGCAAATCAGCCTGCCGTTCTCGCTAAGCTGTTTAAGGATATTATCGCTAATTTGATCGGTGCTTCCCCCTGTAAAAATCAAATCGAACGGGCCTTGTTTTTCAAGTCCCTTTGTCATGTCGCCTGTGACGACAGCTACGTTATTATAGCCTTCTTCTGCGAGCGTTTTTGTGGCGGTTTTTGCAAGCTCTTCATCTTCTTCTAATGACACCACTGATTCCGCTAATATGGAAAATACAGCCGATGAATATCCGCTAGCACAGGCGATATCAAGAACATGTTCATCTTCTTTTATTTGTACGGCAGAGAGCATTTTAGCAAAGATCATCGGCTCCATCATATAACGCCCATCGGCAATTTTCAGGTCTTCATCAAGGTAGGCTACGCCTTGTAGGGGCTTAGGGACAAATTTCTCACGTCTTACAGATGCCATAGCATCAATGACACGGCGGTCTTGAACGTTATTAGGGCGAATTTGTCCTTCGATCATTCCATAACGTGCTTGCGTTGGGCTTGTGAGTGATTTTGTCATTGCCTATTCCTCATTTCGTTTCATACGCCTTTCTATATAGAACGATTAACGTTAATTAACAATGAGCGAGAGAGAGATTTTTTGCTAAAGAGAAATTTTTCTTTAAAAAACTTTTATTTTTGCGTTTTACGCTAATGCCGAGTAGGTTAAGCAAAAAGGATTTTAATGTGGGAGTATTCGGTGTCAGAAGAAGAAAAAAGAATCTTAGAGCAGCAATTATGGAAAATTGCCGATACTTTAAGAGGGAAAATGAACGCTGATGAATTTCGGGTTTATATCTTAGGGTTTATTTTTTATAAATATCTATCAGAAAAATTTCATCTTAAAGCGAATAAAGAATTGGAAGATGAAGAAGATAAGACAGATTATGCAGATTTAGACGATGACAGCGAATATGTACAAGCTGTTAAAGACATGATCTTTGAAAAAATGGGTTTCATGTTAAAGCCTAGTGAGCTTTTTAGCTCTTTAACCATTCGGGGTAATTTAAAGATAGAAGAAGAGAGCGAGGGTGAATTAGGCAATGAAGAGGCGGCGGCTAATTTTATTCTTGAGGATTTAACCTCTATCCTAAATAATATTGAACAAAGCACGATGGGGACGGAAAGCGAAGATGATTTTGGGCAGCTTTTTGAAGATTTAGACCTGACTTCTAGCAAGCTTGGGCGGACGGAATCAGCAAAAAACAGCATAATTGCCACTATATTAGCCCATCTAAGCAAGATTGATTTTGACCTTGCTAACCGTGAAGGCGACGTTCTGGGCGATGCTTATGAATATTTAATTGCTAAATTTGCCAGCGGCGCGGGGAAAAAAGCGGGGGAATTTTATACGCCCCAGCCCGTATCCAGATTGCTTGCCAAGATTGTCACGATGGACAAGCAAAATTTGCAGAGCGTTTACGACCCAACATGCGGGTCAGGCTCATTATTGCTGCGTATTGGGACAGAGGCAAAGGTTGGTGAATATTTTGGGCAGGAAATGAACCGAACCACCTATAATCTTGCTCGCATGAATATGATCTTACATGATATAAATTACCGCAATTTTGATATTAAACAAGAAGACACCCTAGAGCGTCCTCAGCACGGCACTAAAAAATTCTCTGCCATTGTTGCAAATCCGCCTTTTTCCGCTAAATGGAAGCCAAGTGATCTTTTGATGAGCGATGACCGCTTTGCTCAATATGGCAGGCTTGCCCCCGCAAGCAAGGCTGATTTTGCCTTTATCCAGCATATGTTATATCATCTTGATGATGGCGGTACGATGGCAGTGGTCATGCCCCACGGCGTGTTATTTAGAGGGGGCGCAGAAGGGATTATTCGAAAATATATAATAGCGGATAGTAACGTCCTTGATGCGGTGATCGGACTGCCTGCTAATATTTTCTATGGAACGTCGATTCCAACTTGCATATTAGTTTTTAAAAAATGCCGTGCCAGTGCAGAGGATATTTTATTCATTGATGCTAGTGCAGAATTTGAAAAAAGCAAAAACCAAAATATTTTACGGGCTAAAGACATCGAAAAAATCATATCTACCTTAAGAAAAAGAGAGACGAGCGATAAATATAGCTATGTGGCGAATTTAGAAGAGATCGCCGAAAATGACTATAATCTCAATATCCCAAGATATGTTGATACCTTCGAAGAAGAAGAAGAAATTAACCTAGAAGCAGTCACAGCCGAACTTGCCCAAATTGATAGGGATATGGTCAATGTAGATGCTAAAATAGCCGCATTCTGCACCGAACTGGGCATAAAAGCACCATTTTAAGGG
>JADGEY010000131.1 GCA_016744185.1 Emcibacteraceae bacterium
CAAATGTTGAAATACTATTTACTTTAGGTGAAGATGGCATTGCTAACCCTGCGATAATTTTACCTTTTTTATATTGGCCTCCTTTAATGACATGCTTATAATAAGCATGTCCTTTAGCTATTGTACCTGAAATTGATGTTATGCTTTCTCCAGTACATTTATTTGCCGCTAATGCACTAAAATTAATAAATGATATAAGCATAATAGCAACTATTCTTATTGTATTTTTCATTATTTACGTCCTTGTAGTTTAAAAAAGTATGTTCTGTTTTACAGAATTTGAACTATAGGCATCTGTATATAATAAGGCAAACACAATAATAAAGAATATTATAAACTACTAATGCTGCTATGAAAAATACTCCAGATAACTTGATTAAAAGCCATATTATTCTAATATTTTTTCAATTAACTTTTTATTATTCTATAGAATACGAGGTAATACCCCCATATTTAAGGGACTTCAGAAGTAGAGTTTTATGAAGTTATGTTTTGCATAGCTAATTTTTATATTGGCGTAATGCCGCCTATTGCCATATTAGGTCTTTCATTATTGTATGTCCACAACCATTTAGTAGCATCCTCCTGTATTTGTTCGATGTTTTCAAAAATATATTGGTTCAGCCAATCATATCTTACAGTTCTATTGTGCCGCTCGATATAAGCATTTTGTTGCGAGCTTTTAGGCTGAATGAATTGCAGTGTTATTTCGTTACCCTTAGCCCACTTGCTAAGCGAATGACTAATATATAGCTTGGCGACTTTATTTTGGTTCAAAATTGATGATTTCTAAATAGTTCCAGAATTGAACAGTTATTTCTGCGCCTAATTGCCTTTGTTTGTACCCATTTTTGTTCAATGGGATTTAGAACTGGCGAATATGTTCCAGATACTTCACTTCTGCCCTCAAACATGATAGACTGCTTAGTAAAAAAAGATTATAGGGAATCAGGGAATTAAAAGATGGGTAAAAAACCACTGCAAAAATTCCGCCTGTTTCATTCACATGATGCAGACGAGGCACAAGAAATTGTGAGTAATGTATATTGTGACCATAAATTAACCCCTGACCGAGTGGGGAAGGTGGATGCTTTGCATAACCGAACCAATCTTGCCGGAATTTCCTTAAATTATATGGAATATGGCGCGGATGTGGCGGTTGAGCCAGGGTATCTTGAAAATTTCTTTCTTTTTCAGCTTCCGATAGAAGGGCAAGCTCTCATCTGTACTAATAATGATGAATTTACTACATCTATGGGAACATCATCGGCGATTAATCCTTCTGAATATACCCGCATGCGGTGGAGCGCCGATTGCAAAAAATTACTCGTACAGGTTAAAAAGGAAGCAATGGAGGAAAGGCTATCGCGTATCTTAATGCGCCCCATTGATAAACCTATTTTATTCATTCATGAAGTCGTTGGCGATAACAATGCTCATGCCCAGAATTGGTGGCGACAAGTGTGGAATCTGGTCAATGAATTGGATCATGATTTAGACCCATGGCGGTCTCATTTTTTACTCGAAGATTTAGAACGTAATTTACTCACCAGTTTACTATTTTCCTTTAATCATAATTATCTTGACCAGTTAAAGTCGCGTGAATCCACGGCTGCGCCCAAACATGTAAAACAGGCTGAAGATTTTATCATTGCCCATTTAAAAGATCATATTTCAATTGATGATTTAACCGAGCTTACAGGGGTAAGTTCTCGCTCTATCTATAATGGTTTTCAAAGCTTTCGTGGGACAACCCCGATGAAATTCATTCTCGAAATGCGCCTTGCAAAAGTCCGTGAAGACCTCCGAATAGGCTGCCCTGAAAAAAACGTCACCGATATTGCCACACGTTGGGGCTTTACACAATTAGGGCGGTTTTCTGTGGCTTATAAAAAAGTCTATGGGGAAAGCCCCTCTAAAACTTTAAAAAATTACATTTATTAAAATAATCCTGCCTTAACTGAATAAAGCTTGCAGTTACCGAATAGCCCCTCTTCCCTTCATCTGTTTAACTGTTTCTATTGTTTAATAACCAAAGGGAATAATTGAATGAGAGGATTAAAGGGCAAGGTTGCGATCATTACAGGAAGCGCCACTAGTATTGGAGCGTCTGTTGCAAGATCATTTGTAAATATAGGTACAAAAGTCATTATTGCGGATATCGCAGAACAAGCGGGACAAGAACTTAGTTCCGCACTAGGTGAAAATGCTGTTTTTATAAAAACCGATGTGACAAGTGATGCGGATTTGAAGGCGGCTGTTGAGGGAGCGATATCCCACTGGGGACAGATTGATTTTATCATCAATACGGCCTGCACATATTTAGATAATGGTATGGATTCCACAAGAGAAGAGTTCTTAACCTCTATAAATGTAAATGCAGCGGGGGGCTTTATGCTGGTGCAGATGGCGCGTCCTTATTTGAAAAAAACCAAAGGAGCCGTTGTTAATTTTGGCAGCATTAGTGCTAAAGTTGCGCAGCCTGGCCGTGCTTTATACCCCATGACCAAGGGAACGGTGCATCAACTCACCCGCAGCGAAGCTCTTCTTTTGGCAGAGGATGGTATTAGAGTGAACACCGTTTCACCTGGTTGGACATGGTGTACTATCATGGATGATGTTTCGGGCGGGAATCGTGAACATACCGATAAAATCGCTGCCCCTTTCCATATGACAGGCCGTGTGGCTCACCAAGAGGAAATCGCTGACGCTGTGCTTTTTCTATGTTCAGATCACGCCACATTCATCACGGGAACTGATCTGCCTGTTGATGGGGGCTACTCAGCCCTTGGTCCTGAACAGCAAATCGATTCATTAGGTAAATTAGAAAATTAGGAGCATTTAATGCGTAAAATTACAATTATTGGAGCAGGGCAATCTGGTCTCCTTATGGGCATTGGCCTTAAAAAACAAGGCTATGATGTCACCATCATCACCAATAAAACAGGTGAAGAGGTTTATAATGGGTCAATATTATCATCCCAAGCAATGTTTAATGATTCTTTGCAGATTGAGCGGGATTTTGGGTTGGATTTTTGGAAAGATGATTGTCCCCCTATTCATAATATTTCCCTGACCATTGCCGCACCTGATGGTACAAAAGCGGTCGATTGGGATGCAAACCTGACTTCCGGTCCTGCCAATTCCGTGGATCAGAGAGTTAAAATGCCTAGATGGATGAATGAATTTGAACGGCTTGGCGGAAAATTGGTGATTAATGAGGTTACTCTTGATGACCTCGAAGATATTGCTGCGGCAAATGATCTGGTCATGGTTGCCTCTGGTAAAGGGGATATTGGTAAATTATTCGAACGTGACGCAGAAAAAAGCACTTTTGATAAGCCAATGCGCGCCTTGGCTCTTACATATGTTACAGGCATGACACCACGCCCTGAAAATAGTGCGGTTTGTTTTAACATCATTCCAGGGATTGGTGAATTTTTCTCTTTCCCTGCCCTAACCACAACAGGTGCCTGTGATATCATGGTTTTTGAAGGGATACCCGGCGGTGAAATGGATTGTTGGGCAAGGGGGGCAAGCCCTAAAGAACATCTCGAAATGAGTAAAGATATTCTGAAAAAATATTTGCCGTGGGAAGCAGAACGTTGCCATGATATTAAAATGACCGACGATAATGGAAAATTAGCAGGAAGATTCCCGCCGACAATCCGTAATCCCATTGGCAGGCTCCCTTCGGGCAAGGTTATATTGGGGCTTGCGGATAGTATTTGCCTTAATGATCCGATCACGGGACAAGGATCAAATAATGCGACTAAATGCACCAAAATATTTTATGACAGTATTTTAAAACGCACCGAACAGCCCTTTGATGAAGGCTGGATGCAACAAACATTTGATGAGTTTTGGGATTATGCAAAATATGTGGTGGCATGGACGAATGCGTTCCTTCTTCCTCCACCGGAACATGTATTACAAATATTAGCGGCGGCGGCTTCCCATGCGGGAACAGCCCAAAAAATTGCAGATGGTTTTAATGACCCGAGAGATTTCTTTCCTTGGTTTATGCAGCCAGATGCTGCCGCTGATTATCTTAAAAAGATAAACACATAAGATATAATTGGGGGGAGAAAATTTTAAAAAATCTCCCCCTTGCTTCTTCTCTTTTTTTTAAGAGATAGCCATGATTAAAATTCGACAAAGTGAGCATTATCACTGCTAAAAAAAACGGTGAAAGATTAGGCATGACCGCAACATCTGTCACTTGTTTAAGATATTTTGTAATGGATTTAAACGCCTATGAAGCACAGTAAATAAGACCTCTCCAGATTTTTATAATTTCCAAACTGGCTAAAATAGCCTATTATTCAATATCGATTATTTGAAAATGGGGCAGAAATGAAAAACCGTGCCAGAATATATAGCTTGACGACTTTATTTTGATTCAAAATTGATGGTTTCTGAATAGTTCCATAATTGAACAGTTATTTCTGCGTCTAATTGCCTTTGCTTGTGCCCATTTTTGTTCAATGGGATTTAGATCTGGCGAATATGGTGGTAGATATTCAAGAATAAATCCTTTTTTTTCAATCATTTCTTGTGTGTCCTGCCT
>JADGEY010000132.1 GCA_016744185.1 Emcibacteraceae bacterium
ATATATATGTGTGTGTGTGTGTGTGTGTGTGTGTGTGTGTGTGTGTGTGTGTGTGTGTGTGTGTGTGTGTATGTGTGTGTATGTGTGTGTGTGTTATAAAAAGCAAAGCTTATCAATTCATTTTTCCATTTGTTGATCACAAATAATAAAATAACCATAATATAAAATATCAAACGGTCGACCCCCAAACCAAAAATATTAATCCAAAACTAACCACGATGCAGAAACCAAGATGGCAACCTAGTATTCTGACGTCACAACTTGGAATATGATAAACATGTAGATTGACAAATCTCTTGATGATCTCGTTTTCTTCAAGAACCACATCACTGATAACAATACTCCACCTTAAAAATGATTTCTTCCTAAATAGAAAAATAAAAAATGATAAACACGTTATATAATATTAATGTAAAAACTCCTTGTGATCTACTCATCATGTCTAAATTAAATATAAAAATAAAAATTACAATAAATTCCTTTGTTTATACCATTTCAATGTTTTTAAAAGTCCCGTTTCTAAGTTTATCTTTGGCTTCCACTTAATGAAATTCATAGCATGCTCATCTTTGCATATCCAGTCGGGAAAGCAAAGCTCATTAACTTTTTTATGGGTGACCATTGGAATATAGCCAAAAACATGGGAAAATAGGTAATTTAAAAATCCAAAGAATTTTAATAAAAACATAGGAATTACTATTTTTACGATCTTAATATCCAAAATTCGAGCGGCAAGAGAGATAAATTCAGATACTGAGTACCCATTTTCATGTCCATCGTCAATATCTAATGCCTTGCTAAAAGCTGTTTTTTCATGTGCGGCACTGATGAGAGCATTGACAAGATCTTCCACATAAAGAATCGAGATACGGTTTTTCTTTGACCCTGGAACTGCGCCAATATGAAGTTTAATGCCTTTAAAAAGTTTTAAAATTTCATAATCCCCTGGTCCGTAAATCCCTGGGGGTCTAAAAATTGTCCAGACCATATTTCGGGCATTATCTTGCAAAGCTTTTTCGCCTAAATATTTTGTCATGGCATAGTCTGAAAGCTGTGGCTCTCTTGCGGTAAGCGATGAAAGCTGAATGAAATGAGCTTTGGGTGCTTTTTCTTGTGCTATCTGGACGATTCGCACCACAGACGCAATATTAATATCTGCAAAATCCTTATAAGTTTTTGCTTTAACAGCTCCTGCAAGATGGTAAATGACATCTGCCCCTTCTATAAGCTGCGTCAAAGCGTCTATATTCGCCATGTCCCCTCTAATCCATTCAACAGATTTTACAGGTTCTTGTGAACGTCTTGTAAGGGCTTTTACTTTATATCCCTTTGCCACCAGAGCGTGGATAAGATGCTTTCCAACAAAGCCAGTGCCGCCCGTAACGGCGGCTATTTTACGATGAGGCATTTTTTTTGCCTTTTCGTTCAGCAATGAAAATTCCAGCTAAAATGAGAGCCACAGAAATTTTCATAATATCATTTACAGGCTCGCCCAAGAAAAAATAGCCCGCAGCAATGCCAACGAGTGGTATGAAATAAGTGTTATATGAAACAAATGTCATGCCGGCTAAATTAGTGAGATGTACCAACAAAATAGTTGCAATTCCTGTTGAAAATAACCCTAAAAATAAAACAAAAAAAATAGCGTCCATTTTGGGAGCTATATCCATAGGCATTTCAAATATAAAAACGATAGGCCAAAGGGTTATGGAGGAGCAAATAAGCATGGCGCAGGCAGAACCAATTGCATCTTTACATTCAAGCCTTTTAATAAGCCCCCCAGAAAGAGCATAGTTAAAGGCAGAAAAAAGCAGGGCAAATAATGCAATATAAATTAAATTATCATTTGCAATATGAATAGTATCATAAAATAAAATTGTAACGCCGAGCATGCCAAACATTATGCCAATAATCTTCTGTACGGATATTTTCTCATCTGAAGTCATTTTATGAGCAAGGAGTAAAGTTGAAAGAGGAATGATTGACATGCAAATTGCGGCGACAGAGCTGTTAACATATTGAATGCTCCAGCTGATAAGAACGAAGGGCAGGGTTGTTCCAATATTGCCTGCAATTGCACATTGTTTCCATTGTTTTAATGTACTGGGGAGTTTTGATTTTAAAGGATAAAGCAACAAAGAAATAGTAACTGCGCCAATTGTGAGCCGTAATGCCGAAATGGTAAGAGGGCCAAATCCTTCTAATGCAACCTTTACAAACATAAAAGCAATCCCCCAGACGGCGGCAAGCCCAAGGAGGATAATATAATGCAAGATAGGTCTTTTATCTGTCATAATGACTATTACTCTTTCGTTTAAAGTTCAAGCACTGTAACTTAAGATCATGAAAAAGCAAAATGTTAATAAGAGAAGAAAAATAACGCAGGAATATCTTATTGGCGCGGCCTATAGATATTTAGGGCGATATGCTTCAACGGAGGGGAATTTAAAAAATATTCTGCACCGTAAGGCGGCTAAAATATTAAGAGAGGATAATGATTTAAGCCATGAAGATAAGGTTAAGATAAATGAAAAGTCAGCCTTTTGGATCGATGAAATTGTTAAGAAATCTGTAAAGCAGGGTCTGGTAGATGATTATTTATATGCACGAGCAAAAGCAAAATCTTACTTACGGTCAGGTAATTCAAAAACGCAAATCACCCATAAATTATATGCAAAATTAGTGCAGCCTAAAATTGTTGCTCAAGTGCTTGTTGAAATTGATAGTCAAATCCTAGATATTGATATTTTTGCTGCTGCAAAATATATTAAAAAAAGACGTTTTGGATCATTCAGGGTAAAAGAAAAAGATGAAAAATCTCAAGAAAAAGAAAAAAACGCTATGCTCCGTGCTGGGTTTTCTTATGAAACTATCTCAAAAACTCTTCAAATTAAACAAAGTGATTTGGAAGATATTATTTTTACAAAGGGAAAAAATATTTAATGTTTATGAGTAAAAAGGCAAATCTGACCTTTTCCCTTTCTGGCGTTTATATTTGTCTTTTTTGTTATGTGGGAATTTATCTTCCTTTTTGGGGGATATGGCTCTCATCAAAAGGGCTTTCTGCTACTGAAATATCTCTGCTTCTTGCTTTTCCTCAAGTTATGAAGGTTGCGATCTCACCTTTCATTATGCAGCTTTCAGATAAAACAGGCATGCTGAAATTCATCTTCACTCTTTTTATTGCGCTAAGTTCATTTTTCTGGGTGTTTTATTTTTATGTAGAGGGATTTGGACAAATCTTACTTGTCTCTATTCTCGTAAATATTTTCTTGCCCAATTCTATGCCTATGATGGAATCCCTTACGCTAAGAGAGGTAAAAAAACATAAATTAAATTACGGTCTTATCAGAGCTTTAGGCTCGCTTGCATTTATCTTCGCATCTGTTATTTTTGGGGGATACCTTGAAAATCATAGCCTAGATAATATTCCTGAATTTGCTTTTTATTGTCTTCTCGCAGGTCTTTTTTTAGCATTGCTCTTACCAAGGGATCAGAAAAAAATAAAAGCCATTAATGATAATAAAAGTAAAAATTCACCTTTGGTGGATTTAATGACGAATAGTAATTTTTTGGTCTTTATCAGCGTGGCTACTTTGCTTCATATGTCTCATGGGTTCTTTTATAGTTTGGGGTCTGTTTATTGGAAAGATGTTGGTTTTGATGAAGGGACAATTGGCTATCTTTGGGCAGTTGGGGTTGCTGCGGAAGTTTTCTTCTTTCTTTTTGGAACAAAGCTTGTCACAAAACTGCGTCCGATCTATCTCTTTATAACCATTTCGCTTGTTGGCGTTATTCGGTGGGTGATAATGGCAGAGACAACCAATCTTACTCTTCTTTTATTCATACAAATATTTCATGGGATTACTTTTGGAGCAACTCATTTAGCCTCTATGTATTTTATATCAACAAGAGTCCCTGAAAAGTTTTTAGGCACAGCCCAAGGGCTTTATGCGGCAGTTCCTATGGGAGTTGGCACGGGGATTGCTATGTATATAAGCGGATTTTTATATAATGAATATAATTCATTTGCTTATTATGTAATGGCATTCTTCTGTGTGATTTCTTTCTTTATTTCTTTTAAATTAAAACGTTTGAGTAATTAATTTTATCTTTGCGCAAGTTTTTTAAATGCACTGCGTATAAATATTATAGGGCGAGCGAGTTTATAAATTATTTTGGAGATTAAAATATGAAAATATTAAAAGCACTACCACTGGGAAAATTATTATTATTAGGTGCAGTATCGGTATCAATGCTGACAGCCGCCGCCGCAGATGGTAAGAAAAAAATCATTAAAAAAGAAAAACATGAGATTATTATCATTGAAGACGGTGAGATAACCGGAGACGAAATAACTATTGATTTGGATATGAACGAGCAAGATTTTGCCGCTCATAATTTTGAAAATATGTTTTTTATGAAACATGGAGAAAAGGGCGGTAATGTAAGAATTGAAAGCTTTCCAAAGTCAAAAAAAATGCATTGGAAGAAAAAATCTCATTTTGGCATGAGAAATTTCAAAGAAATGGACAGTAACAA
>JADGEY010000133.1 GCA_016744185.1 Emcibacteraceae bacterium
ATCAAGAGAGGCTGTCGTTCTAAATAAATGACGTTTTTTTGCCGCTTTAACTGCCCTTTCTCTCATTGCAACTTTTTCTCTTAAAATTTCAAGTTCTTTTTTTTGCTCCCTTATTGCAGACACCTGCATATATTCGATCATTATACTTTGGTTTGCTTGAACATTTGTAATTTGTCTCGCCATCAGCTCTTGGCGTTTAGTGTTAGAGTTTGCAGGTAAAGCCCTTATTTCATTATCAAGCGTAAGTGTATTTTCCTTAGTTTTTTTTGCTTGAGCGTTTAAACTTGTTAAATGCTGTCCGGTTTTCACTTGCGCTTCTGTCTCTTGCTCATACCCTAAAGAACGGTTTATTTTCCTTTGAGCATCTGATGCAGAATATAAATTTGACCATTCTTTATTAATTTTTGCATCTGATTTTGGAATACCAAAATCATTTTGCAGAACTGTCCTCGCCTCATTCATATAATTAGGTGATTTAGGGTCAATATCATAAATACCCTGCATTAAAGCCTTGCTTATGTCAGAATAAATCACATCATCCATAAAGGCATATAGTTTCTCTAGTTGTGGCAGGTTTCCAAGCTGCTCTGCTTGTTCAATTGCCATTTTCACATCGTCTAAAATTGCTTGATATTGTTGAGTTAATTTTGTCAATTTCTTAATGTTTGTGATTTTATTTTGTAGATTAGCCGCATAATTCAAAGCATCATAAACAGCACTAAAAAAAGCATAACTTGGTGTAGACCAACAAATCATTGTGGCAACCGACGACAGTAAAATTAATTTTTTCATTTTCTTTTTAAGCATAATAATTCCTTTATTTTTCTAATATTTCAGATATTGCCCTGCGCATCCCTTCTTTAACGCCATATTCTTCAATTAGATTATCTCTAATTGTTGCTTCTCTCGGATTGGAGGTATTAATAATATGTTGAATAGGTTCAACATTTAAAATTACCGTTTTAGATATTCCTGCGGACGGCTGAACAATAAATGCCTCTTTTCTTGGCACAAGGGCTTTTATTGAATCTATTTGCCCCTGCGTAAGATCAAAAGTTTCTTTATATAAATCTTCGTTCATTTTTCCATCTGCTAAAAATATATATGTACTAGCAGAGCTTTTAATAGCAGCCCAATCAGGGGTATTTAAATAATCAGACGGCGATTGCGTCCACATAGTAATCCCTGCGCCATACTTACCAAAAGTGCGCATTTTCATAATTAAAAACTCACGAATAATCGGCAGACTTAATGCATGATGACATTCGTCAATTTCTATTAATTTAGGGAATGTTTTATTTTTAGAATTTTCAAATTCTCTCGTTATCCTAAAAAATATCTCTTCTAATAAAGGAAGCAAAACTCGCCTATCATCTCTATAAGCTTGAAGATTAAAAACCCCTATTTTCTTTGAAAAATTACCAATAGAATCTTTAGTTGCATTTAAAATGCCTGAATAAGTTCCACCATCACCCCATCTTTCAAATTTCTTTTGCAATTCCTTTGGAAGATGCTCAATGAATACATTTAAAGATTGCATTTCTTTTGGTAATCTCAAAACCGACAGTAAAGCTCCATCGAACGAACTTTGTTCTTTTGTTGTGAGCTGTTTTGCGTCTTCATTAGAATTAACCTGTAGCAGCGTTTGGGCAAGAGAGGTTATATGACTGATAAAGCCCATATCATCCTCGCCTAATGACATAGCAAAGGGGTTTAGAGCATATCCTTTATTGGCTTCATCCTTTGCTCTAAAGATAGCTCCATCTTTTCCAAAAAATTTAGCAAGCGGCTCTGACCCTGCATCAATATCCAAGGTTCGAATAAAGCCGCCATATTTTAAAAAATGTGCAGAGAGAGTATTTTTTAAAAATGATTTTCCAGAACGTGTCGGGCCTACTCCCAACACAATTGCACGCTCGTCAATAAATGGATTAAAATAAAACGGCTCACCCGTTTTTGTTTCAAACACATAAACGGCTTCTTCACCCCCAAAATTTTCAATTTCTGGAAAGCCCGTTGAAGATTTATTAATTAAAGATAACGCACAAGCTCTTGTTGTGAACATTGTTTTTTTTCGGAAACTAAACAATTCACCCGCAGGTTGAAAGGATTGGAAAGCTTGAGGTAATGCAGGAAACTCCCACGTAACAGAAAAACCTCGTGAAATTAAACTAGTATCAAATTTAATTACTGTTTTTTTTAATTCTACTGGTGATTGACTAAATACAACAATTTGAGAAAATTGTGTAGACCAAGAATCATCAACGGCTTCAGCAATTTCTAGATCAGCAATTTTTCTTCGAATATCAAGCTTGGCTTCCTTTTCTTCATCGTCTCCTTTTAACATTGAAAAAACATCTATTTTTGATCTATCTAATTCTGTTCGAGCATTTAATACCTTAAATCCTTTTTCAAATTCAGTATGTATGGTGAAATGATGTTGTAAAACATAATCACCACGAATATTTAATATAGGGTTTTGGTCAGCAGCCCACGTTCCAAAAGGAGACTTAGGGAATTTATTTATGCTTGCAATTCGTGTGTAAACTGCTTCTGCGCCTATTATTTTTAACGCACTGTCATTGTCTAATTGCACATCATCAATATTCCCACATGATAGAGCAAAGTCTACTTCATCATCAGGGCATGGCGCTATAAAATCAGGCTCAAGATACTTTTTATTTAAAGTGGCTAAAAATTTCGTAAAAGTAAATGTCTCATCTAGTGATAAAATTTTAGTTTTTGTTACTAATTCTAAATGATGGGATAAATTTTGAAGTGACCTATGGGCAACTTCATATCG
Organism: Emcibacteraceae bacterium; assembly: GCA_016744185.1. Classification (GTDB taxonomy): domain Bacteria; phylum Pseudomonadota; class Alphaproteobacteria; order Sphingomonadales; family Emcibacteraceae; genus Pseudemcibacter. Next base: position 2,804 of record JADGEY010000133.1, read on the forward strand.
TTGTTCTAATTCGGTTTCTTTTATAATTAAATTTTTAGAACTTGAAAATTTAGCGATAAGGACATCTCTTGCCGTTTTATTAAAAATTGCAAGAGGGAGATTTTTCATTAAAAGTAAAGAATTATTCAGATTTAATTTTTCAGGGTCATTAAAATGAATAAAATAAACAAGTCGAGAAGAAGCAATACCTCTTTTATTTAAAGCAGAAAGCCTTGCTTGTGAAAGTTCATTTGAAATTTCTTCTTCACGGCTCATAATTTTTACTTTAGAGCCTTCTGTATGAACATAATATTGAGAAATTCCAACATATGGGGGTAATGCACCAATAACAATTCTTAGAAATGCGGTTACATCAATAAAATCTTGTTTTAACATTCCATCAGAATCTAAACCATCTATTTCAATTGCCCCTAATAAGCCACCTGTCTTGGTTAAAAACAGTTCTTTAAAAGGGCAAACAATTGAATAAGCATCACTAACTGGACGTTCTATAGAAAACATAATATCCCCTAACTTATAGGCCTTTTATAAATATGCCTAAATTAAGAAGAACAATGCCACCAACCAAGGCACGTGCAAAATAACCGAACCAGCCGCCTTTAGGCATAAATACAAATACACAAGTGGCTATAATAATAGACCCTGCTACTACAGCGATTGCAAAAGGGCCTGACATAAAATTCAGCCACCCTTGAATATATTGCTCAATAATCTGAATTCCACCCTTTGCACCAGATTTCCCAATATCATATTGTGCAAACGCTACTGGCATTGAAGAATTTAATGCAATAAAAACCGCTACTACTTTTAAATAACCACTAGAAAAACATTCTTTTAATCTCATTTTATTTCCTTATTTAATTAAAATTATTCGTAAACCTGTTTTTTGCCCTCCAACAAAATTTTTATGCCGTGTAGATAATCGTGTGATCCAAGCAAGTAAGCCCTCTGGATCATCCATATGTAATCGGTGTAAACCAGTAATTATAAAAAAACCAAATGCAATTCCGAATATCCAATTTACGCCAAAAACAAACCCTGCTGACGCAAGAATTGCTGGAATAAAATACTTGGCAGGAATTCCAAAAATTGTATTAATTTCACTTAACACTCTTATGTCATCTGTTTTTTCAGACATTATCGTATTTTGAAGTTTATCAGACAAAACTCACCTCCCTTGAAATACAATCTACATTATAACATTGTACTTTAATATATTGGGTCATTTGCAATTAAATTGTCAAGATTAATAAACTCTTAACTATAAATAACATAAGATTTTACTGTTAAAAACATAAATTCAGTAGATTAAGCAGTACATAAAGACTAGATATAAGAATACTCTAATTTCACTTAAATTAAGAAAAATATTGAGTTGATGAAAACCTACTTTATATTCTACCTATAATCAGCTCTATGTGACAAAAATTCTTTCTATCACATAGAGCTGCCCTAACTGCCGAACTACTAACAAACTAACTTACCAATATTAGAATATTAAATAGTTATATATAGTAGATATATGAAGAAAGATAGATCAAATAAAGAATATTAGGATTTGTTTATATAAACGGCCATACATAGTAATTGAGAATGTATTATAAAACATATATAATGTCGTTAAAATCAATACTCATGTAAGATTACATATTCTTAATTGATCAAATAGATATTTTATTGTATAGCCAATCCATATATTTAAACATTTATAAATATAATGCCATTAT
>JADGEY010000134.1 GCA_016744185.1 Emcibacteraceae bacterium
GTTTATAACTTCCCCGCCATAAGGAAAAAGCCGCCACAGCGTAAATTGCACCAATAGAAATGCGGTAAAAGATAGGGTCTTGCCCTGTAATCGCTTCAATGCCAAGAGCAGCCCCTGCAAGATTCCCTGCTTCATAGGCGGTATTGCCAAGATATAGAGCAACCATAATCAAGATAAAAAGCGGCCATTTCCAAATTGATTTCTCAAATGTTTCCCGCAGAACCTCCCCAAGACCTTTTTGGGTTATAACGCCAAGACGGGCGGACATTTCTTGTAAAATCATTGTTGCAATTGTTGCAAAAACCAATGCCCATAATAAAGCATAGCCAAAATTTGCCCCTGCTAAAGTACAAGCCGTTACCGTCCCTGGCCCGATAAATGCCGCAGCAACAAAAGCTCCTGGCCCAATATTTTTTAAACGTGAAAACATAAAATTCTCCTTTTTTTTATGGGTTTTATTTTTTATACTCTATTAGCCCATATTCTCCCATTTCATAGGTATCATACTCTATTAATCACTCGTCCCAAACCCTCCGCCTGTCGGCGTGCGAATATTAATAATATCTCCAGACCGAACATCTATCTGAGCGCAGCCTTTTAAATCTTTAACATGCCCCTCTCGGCAGATAAGCCAGTTTTTCCCTATCCTGCCCGCTTTTCCGCCGTTAAGACCAAAAGGCGGCACTTCCCTATGCCCCGATAGGATAGAGCAGCTCATAGATTCAAGAAATTTAATACTTCTCGTTACCCCATCACCAGAATTCCACTTGCCTTTACCGCCAGAATGACGGTCAATTGTAAAACTGGTCAGTACAACAGGATAGCGGCTTTCCAATATTTCAGGATCAGTAAGCCTTGTATTTGTCATATGAGTATGAACCGCTGCTGCGCCGTCAAAACCTGCCCCCGCAGGGCTGCCAGAACAAATAGTTTCATAATATTGATACCTCTCATTACCAAATGTAAGGTTATTCATTGTCCCTTGGCTAGCCGCTAAAGTGCCAAGTGCGCCAAATAATGCGTTTGTGACAGCTTGACTGGTTTCTACATTCCCTGCAACCACCGCCGCAGGAAGGCAGGGGTTAAGCATAGAGCCTTGTGGAACAATAATTTTTAGCGGTTTTAGGCAGCCTGCATTAAGAGGAATATCATCATCAACAAGACATCTAAAAACATAAAGCACAGCCGCCTGCGTCACCGTAACGGGCGCATTAAAATTATTGGGGAGCTGCGCGCTTGTTCCTGTAAAATCAATAGTAGCTTCACGCCTTTGCTGATCAATGGAAAATTTTACAGAAACCTGCACGCCCTCATCTAAGCTATAGTTAAATTCAGCATCTTTAAGCGTCGCAATAACGCTGCGAACAGAGTTTTCTGCATTATCCTGAATATAAGTCATATAGGCATTAACAATATCAAACCCATAATGAGCCACAAGCTTTATAAGCTCATTCTCTCCTGTTTTATTCGCTGCAATCTGCGCCATAAGATCAGCAATATTTTGGCGAATATTACGGGCAGGGTAAGGCTCTGCACTTAACATTTCGTCAACCTTACGGGCTTGAAAAACCCCTTTATCCACAAGTTTTACGCAGTCAAAAACAATGCCTTCCTCATGAAAGCTTTTACCAAGCGGCGACATAGAACCAGGGGCAATCCCCCCTATGTCTTCGTGATGAGCTCTACTCGCAACAAAGAAAAGAACTTTATCTTTTGCACTATTAAAAATAGGCGAAATAACCGTAATATCAGGCAGATGAGAGCCACCATTATAAGGATTATTGTGAATAAACACATCCTCTGGATTAATCTTCTGCTCGCTTTGCAGCAAAACTTTAATCGCCCCATCCATCGAGCCTAAATGAACAGGGACATGGGGAGCATTTGCAATTAAATTCCCCTGATGATCAAAAATGGCACAAGAAAAATCAAGCCTTTCTTTCACATTAACCGACTGCGATGTATTTTGCAGAACAATCCCCATTTGCTGAGCCGTGGACATAAAGAGATTATTAAAGATTTCTAATGTCACAGGATCACAGTTTATAGAGGATTTTGTTGAAGAAACCTCTCCTTGCTTTATCTCAGATATATTTTTTTCCAAAATAATATGGCGGTATTTATTAAGCCTTCCTGTCCATTCTTTTTCAATAACAATCGTCCCTGTAGGTTCAATAATAAGGGCTGGTCCTTGCAAAATATGCCCGTATTTTAGCGTCTCAATTTTATAAATAGGCGCATCATACCACTGCCCCTTAAAATAAATCTTTCGCATTGTTTCGGGGGCAGGTTTCGCAGCAGGAATAATCTTTGTTGCTTTCTCTTCATGCTCATCTTTTCCGCCAAAAGATTCGGTAATGATGGTTTCGATAATAATTTGCTTTTTGCTATCTATAAAACCATATTGCCTTTTATGAATATCTTCAAAATCACGGCGCATTTCCATAGCCGTGCTGATGGGAAGTTTAAAGGCTGTTTCGGCTGCTTTATATTTCAAGAGCGCAAAGGATTGATGGCTCATTTCCGCCTCTTCAACCCCCTGTTCTAAAAGATTTGAAATATTGTCAGCGGTCAGTTTTTTAACGTGATGTTTCACTTCTTTTAAAACATCCGAGTTTAAAGCTTGCTCAAGCATCTTTTGACCTTCCGTCCTAATATCAGCAAGCCCCATTCCATAAGCGGAAAGAACGCCTGATAAAGGGTGAAGGAATATTATGTTAATCCCAAGACGCTCCGCCACAAGGCAAGCATGCTGCCCCCCCGCACCGCCAAAACAATTCAGAACATAATCTTTAACATCATAGCCACGGGCGATAGAGATTTTCTTAATCGCCTGCACCATATGTTCCACAGCAATATTAAGAAAGCCTTCCGCAATATCTTCCGCAGATTGATTATTATTTGTTTTTGCGGCAATTTTTCCAAAAGCTTCCACCGCCGCATCACGGTCTAAATATTGATCTTGGTTTGAACCAAAAAGAGCGGGAAAAAAATCAGGCTGAATTTTCCCAAGACAGACATTAATATCTGTAACCGCAAGACTGCCGCCCCGCCTGTAACAAACGGGGCCAGGGTTTGCGCCCGCTGATTGAGGGCCAACCCTAAAGCGTCCCTCCTCAAACCGAAGCAATGATCCACCGCCCGCTGCAATCGTATGAATATTCATCATCGGAACGCGCATGCGCACCCCTGCAACTTCCGTCTCGTAAGTTTTTTCAAATTCGCCCGCATAATGGGTAACATCGGTTGACGTTCCCCCCATATCAAAGCCTATGATTTTATTAAAGCCTGCCAGTTTAGCGGTATGAACTGCGCCCACAATGCCCCCTGCGGGCCCTGATAGGATAGCGTCTCTTCCTCGAAACTTCCTGCCATCAACCAGCCCGCCAGAAGACTGCATGAATAAAATCTTTCCAGAAGCGTAATGACCTTGGGTAGCAGAAGCAATACGGTCAATATAACGGCGCAAAACAGGGGTCAGATAGGCATCGACAATCGCCGTCTCCCCCCGAGGAACAATTTTGGCAAGAGGGCTAACGTCATGACTTGCTGAAATTTGTGTAAAGCCAATTTTTTTTGCGATCTTCGCTATTTCTTTTTCATGCGCAGAATATTTATAAGCATGCATAAGAACAATCGCAGCAGAGCGAAACCCTTCTGCAAAAGCTTGATCTAGCTGCTTTTTTATCCCAATAAGATTAAGAGGGGTCTCTGTTTTACCAGAAGCAAGAACACGTTCTTCCACCCCAATGATTTTATCATATAAAAGGTCAGATTTTTTAATATTGAGAGCAAAAATATCAGGACGGGCTTGATGCCCAATTTCAATAATATCTTGAAGCCCCTCAGTAATGAGCAATAATGTTGCATCACCCTGTTTTTCAAGCAGTGCATTGGTTGCAATTGTTGTTCCCATTTTAATAGATTTTATAATTTCAGACGGAATCGGAGCCGTTTTATTTAACCCAAGAAACTGCCTAATACCATGCAAAGCAGCGTCTTCATAAGCTTCGGGGTTTTCTGATAATAGTTTTTTAGTCCGAAGCACGCCTTTTGGCGGCTTTGCAACAATATCCGTAAATGTTCCGCCTCGGTCGATCCAAAACTGCCATTGATTCTTTATAGAAGAGACCATTTATTTTCCACAAACCTTTTATTATTAAGCCCCTTTTTTAAACTATAACAGCCCTATAATCCATTCCATAGAAAATTTATTATTGTTTGATAAGATTTAGAGGGCTGCAATAGATAACGCATAAAAGATATTGTGAGGGCGCGTATGAGAAAGAGCAAATACTGCTTCCACAGTTTTATACCCTATTATTAAGCGCAAAGGAATTCTTGGGCAGCGTTTTATTTTGATTACTAGCAGTATTTTATGTTATTTTTAAAGAAATGTGAGTGGTGCTATTAACAACACTGCCCCTTTTTTTCCATTTAAAACAAATGGTTAAGAAGTAAATGGGCTAGTTATTTAGTACAGTCCCATGGTTTAATTTAAAGATTAAAGGCAGTGAAATTTTAC
>JADGEY010000135.1 GCA_016744185.1 Emcibacteraceae bacterium
GTGTGTGTGTGTGTGTGTGTGTGTGTGTGTGTGTGTGTGTGTGTGTGTGGTGTGTGTGTGTAAATATGTAAATATATATATTTATAAAGTGGTTTTGAATACTCATAACAAATGTATTATTAACGTAGACACACTTGCGTAATCCCACTTGCAATTGCAGGTGCTTATTTTAGATGAACCTACTTCCGGGTTAGACGTTGAAGCTAGGCAAGTTATTTGGCAGGTTATTTGATGATCATAGTCCGATACATAGACTGCGATCTATTGATTTTAACACACACACATATATATATCATATATGAATATAGATAGTAATTACGAATTTTGTAACATATCCCCAATTGTAACCTATATATGTATATATTTATTAGTTTACAATACCACCATAATAGGAGTTAGAAATATTAAATTTGAGAATGATACGAGAAAAGGCAGAGTTAAAAGCAATTAAAAAATCTCTTATTAGATCAAATGGAAATGTCAGCCAAGCGGCCAAATTACTTGGTGTTAGTAGACCAACTTTTTATGGACTTCTTAAACAATATGAAATTAAGATGTAATATATAAAAAATTAAATTCAAGCTTCTATGAAAAATTAAAAGAGTAGAAAATATGTCAAAATTATCAAAAAAAACAGTTTTAATTATAGCGGCTATTATGATTAGTGTTGGGGGCGGGGGATATTATTATAAAACTCAAATTCATGACAAAGGGGCTATGAAAGATAAAAGTTTTGTTGAAAAGGCTAATGATTTTATTGCAAAAGGCTATTACACGGCTGCTGTTATTCAATATAAGAATGCTATTCGTAAAGAACCAAGAAATAGTGAGCTGCGTTTGAAACTTGGAAATTTATATCTTTTCATACAAGATTCTGTTTCCGCTGAAATAGAATTTACCAAGGCTCTAGAATTTAAGGAAGGTTTTTCAAAATCTAAAATCGGTCTTGCAAAATCTTATTTACACCAAAATAAGTTTGAAGAAATTATAAAAATTTTAGATATCTCTAAGATAAATGTAGAAGATTATGTCGATGCTTATTATTTAATTGGTAGTGCTTATCAAGCGCTGGGTAATTTGGATGATGCTTTGGATGCCTTTATTAAAGGGGAAAAGCTTGATAAAAATAATGAAGGATTAGATATTGCTATTGCGAGGCTTTATAAAATTCAAGGAGAGACTGAAAAGGCTCTTTTAAAAACCGATGAAGCCCTTAAGCTTAATGAAAATAACTTTAAAGCTCTTGTTTTAAAGGGTGAGCTTTTAAAGGTTTCAGATGGTCCAGCCGCTGCTCTTCCTTTTTTCGAAAAAGTATTAAAAGCACAGCCTAATAATTTATTTGTCCGTATGCTGCAAATTGCTAATCTTATTACTTTAGACCGTGATGAAGATGCCGAAATATCTATTGAAGAAACTTTTAAGATAAAACCAGACTTTCCTCTAGCTCATTATTATAGGGCGTTGATTAACGCCCGTAAAGGCAATCTTAAAATAGCGTTAGATGTTCTTTATGAAACAGGAGGGGCGTTGGATGATTATCCGCCTGCAATGTTTTTAAGAGGGCTTATTGCTTATAGACGGGCTAATTATGAAAAATCATCTGTATTGCTTGAAAAATTGGTTAAAAAAGATCGCACTAATATGGTTGCTAAAAGATTATATGGCGCTGTGTTATATGAACTGGGTGAGCATCAAAAAATAATTAATAGTTTGATGAAAATTGTTGAAGCACGCCAAGCTGATGCGACAGTCTATGGACTTATGGCAAGTTCTTATATGTCTCTTGGGCTTGTTGATGAGGGAAAGAAATATTATGGTTATGCAATTATCGCCTCTGGCGTGCCAAGTATTTATGATACGCAATATGCTTTAACAAAATTTGCAAAGGGTGATGTGAAGGGGGCAATGGTTAACCTTGAAGAGATACTCAATTCCCATAAAGATATTGAAAAAGCGACATTATATTTAACATTATTGGCGCACCGTGAAGGGGATTTTGAAAAGGCTCTTAAGTCAACGGATAAATACATTAAATTATCTCCTAATAATCCGCTGGGTTATAATTTAAAAGGGACTATATTTGCGGCGCTGAAAAAAACAAATGAAGCTAAATCAGCCTTTATAAAAGCCCTTAAACTTGACCCTAATTTTGTTTCAGCTAAGTTAAATTTAGCGAGATTAGAAATGGGTAAAGGCAATTCTAAAGTTGCAAAAAAACTTTACCAAGAGATTATTGCATTAGATAAAAATAACGTGATGGCATATTCAGCTTTATCAAAAGCTTATTTGCAAGAAGGGGATAGCAAAAAATCACATAAATATATATCTAAAGCTATTAAAATGAATCCAAAAGATATTACTTTACGTGTAAATCTAGTCCAAGCTTATGCGGTGCAAAACCGTCTAGAGAATGCAAAAGACACAGCTTATAAAATCATACAAGATTTTCCACAAAGTTCTGTTGGTTATGAAGCTTTAGGGAATATTTATTTATCTCTTAAATCTTTCCAAAAAGCGGTTGATAATTTCAAGGCAATGCAAAGGATTCTCAGGAATAATGAAAAAGCTTCACAGCTTCTTGCATGGGCATATTTTAAAAACAAACAAAATGATAAATCTCGCAAAACATTGATGCAAGCATTAGGCTTTTCAAAAAATAAAGCAACAACATTAAATCAGCTTATTAATTTAGAAATTTCATCTAAGAATTACCCTTCTGCTCGGAAATATATTTTAAAATATAAAAAAGCGGGCGGCGATAAAGTAGGGGTAGATGTTGCAAAAGCTCGTATTTATCTAGGGGAAGGTCAATATAAAGATGCGCAGTCTTCCTTTTTAACGGCTCAAAAGCAAGGGGCGAAAAGTATATTATTTATTCAAGAGTTTGCTAAGGCATATTTTTTGGATAAAAAGCATGATAAAGGGCGGTCTATTTTAGAAAAATGGTTAAAAGATAATGGTGAACATTCTTTAATTCTTCATGATCTTGGAGAGATTTATTTAAATGAATCTAAATATGATAAAGCTCTTAAATCTTATCAAGCAATATTAAAATTAAATAATAAAGATGTTGTTGCCCTTAATAATATTTCTTGGGTTTATTTGCAAAAGGGGCAAAATGATAAAGCCCTTAAAGCGAGTAAAAAAGCTTATGATATACTTCCAACGAGCGGGGGAATAGTTGATAGTTATGCGTGGTGTCTTACTAAAATTGGGAATTTTGATAAAGCTTCTAAGCTCTTAAAAAAAGCAGTTAAATTAAGTCCAAAAAATTTAGAAATTCAATATCATTATGGTTATGCTTTGTATAAATTAGGCAGATTAGATAAAGCCAGAGAAGTTTTGAAAAAAGCAGTAGGCTCAGGGGCTAATTATCAAGGGCTTCAAGATGCTAAAAATTTATTAAAAAAGCTTAACTAAATAAAATAAGAGAAAAATTAACGATTTAGCCTGTAAATTGGAAAGCCAAGGTGGCTTTCCTCATTATAAATTTATAAGATATTATTTTCTTCTAAAATTCCCATGGAATCCTAAAGGAATATGATAGGGCAGCCATGCACGCATCAGGGGGCCTGCGGCAAGGCTATCTGCTTTGAAGACATTAACGCATGTGCGCTGGGATTTTATATGAAGCGCAGTTCCAACAAGATAGCCGCTTCTTTCTACGGCTTTTGCAGAAGTAAGAACATGTTCTTCTACTTGAAAGTCAGAGCCATAATCATATTCATCGGTTTTTCCTGTCTCTATATTAATGCTGCGCACGCAATCTGACCATAGGGTTTTTTCTTTATTACCAATGGTATAGATGTATTTATTTCTTTTGCCAACAAGATGATCGTAAACCCTTGGAAATTCGGCATCTATTGGAAGAATATTAACTTCAGATGAGCCATTGGGGTTAAGTTTATACAGTGCAGCGTTCGCCATGCCTGAATTTTCCACTGATTTTCCTTCCATAATAATAGAGAGGTTTTTTAGAACTTTCAGGTCAGGATAGAGACTTGCGTCGAAATGAACCGTCCCATTATCTTCTTCCCATGCATTCCCAAAATGAAAGACAAAACCTGCGGGGACTTCATATGTTTTTTTAAGCTTTAAAGATGCTTTATCGATGACCAAAATTTTCATCGGTTGCTCTGGCTCATATTTTTGTCTTTCAAAGAAACCGCCAGATGTTTTACTCATAGAAATAGAAGGTAAAATGATCAAGATAGATTTATGAGTAATCAGAAAATCATGGAGCATTGCTTGAAAGTCCGTGTCAATCATTGCAGTATTTTTAAGCTTACCATTAGAAGAAAGATGGTAAAGAATGAGCTTTCCATTAAAACTAAGCCCAAAATTCCAAATATCTCCATTGGGATCAATTTTAGGGTGAGCTGAAAAAGGCAGCCCTTTCAATTTATTGCCGTATTTTGTGGGGTAATACCCCCATTTTTAGAGGGAGTTTTAAGTAGAGCAGGTTTAAGCCGCATATTTCATGTGCTGCTCAAGTT
>JADGEY010000136.1 GCA_016744185.1 Emcibacteraceae bacterium
ATAAGCACAATTGTAAAATTTAAAGGCAGAAAAATCCCTGCTAATATAAAGGCAGATAAAGGTAGAATGAACGCCCCTAGAAGACCGAACGCTATTGATAATTCTCCAGAAGCAAGGGGGCGTTTTTTTTTACTTATATGCTGACGGTCTGCCTCTATATCTAATAAATCATTCAGAAAATATACTCCCGATGCACAAATGCTAAAGCAAAAAAAGGCAATGAAAGCTTTTATTAAAACATCAATATCCATATATTCATGTGATGTTAGAAGGGGTACAAAAATCAAAATATTTTTTGTCCATTGATGAAGGCGCATCTCTTTAATAAAGGCTTTGCTTGTAGATAATTTACGGGTTGTGAAAATCTTATCTACTTTACCATTCTTTTTTGCCTCTTCAATTGCAGAGCTTGGCGCATTTACAAATATATTAAAATCAGCTGCTTGCCAAATTATTATATCGGCTTTGCTGTCACCAGCATAAGAAAATGGCTCTCCCTTAGTATATTCATGTATTGCAGCAAGCTTTCTCTGCCCCTTTATATTACTATTATCGGTGGCAATAACATGGTCAAAGATATTTAAATATGCGGCGACATCCTTGGCGTATTTTATATGAGATGCAGTTGCTAATATAAGGCTGCAGCCCTGTGATTTTTTGATTTTCAAATAATTCAATAATGGTGTTTGATAGGGCAGGGCTGTAACATCAAGATCAATGCGGTGGGCAAGATTTTCTTTTAGAACCGCTTTACCCTGTATCAACCATAAAAAAAGAAGAAAAATATTTAATGGGTTCTGTTTGATATATTTTAATGCAGATTCAAATAATAAGTCTGTTGTGATGAGCGTTCCATCTAGGTCTATAAAAATATAATTGATAGTTTTATCCATGCCCTCAGCAAATACCTTAAATTTCGGAATATTTTTTTTTATAAACTAGATTTATAGAACAGTAATCTTAAAATAATTGGTGCGCCCGACAGGATTCGAACCTGTGACCTACGGATTAGAAGTCCGCCGCTCTATCCAGCTGAGCTACGGGCGCCCTGATTAAAATTGCCTTCTTTTAATAACTAACCTTTAAAGGCAAATACATCCGCATAACTTTTTATAATGGGCTTGCGAACCTTTGGTGTTTGAACTTGAACTTCAATGCCATGACGTTTTGCATAGGAAACAGCATCTTCTTTACGATCAAAAACCAACTTGATTTGTGACTGCATGTCATCTGAACTCGTCCAGCCCATTAAAGGCTCTAACCTGCGTGGTGCTGTAGGCTGATATTCAAAAATCCATTTACAAGATCTTTTTGTACCAGATTGCATCGCATTTTTTGCAGGTCTGTAAATTCTAGCTGTCATAAAATCACCTATCAATTCCATAATTTAAACTAATTGAAACTCATAATAATCAAAAATCTATAATAAACTACAAATTTTTTAACTATTATCCCTTTTATAAAAAAAGCTATCCAAAACCATAAGGATAGCTTTTTTAAAGGTGGTCGGGGAGACAGGATTCGAACCTGCGACCCTCTGTTCCCAAAACAGATGCGCTACCAGGCTGCGCCACTCCCCGACCGTAGAAACAATTTGATAAACAAATCGTGTGAGACGGGTAATAAAAGAACATGGCGCATATGGCAAGGATTAATTTAAGAAAAAGTATTTTTTAATGATTATTTTTTACAAGCTACTTGCTCTTCCTTAGTCCGCAGGCATTATATTGATCCAAACGCTCTTAAAACGCTCAGAGTTTAGTCGAATTTTTTATTTAGTCTAGTTTTTGATATTTAAGATTATCACCTGCTTTAATATTAAAATAACCTGTAAGACCCGCATTTAGCTCTAAAACATATTTAGTGTTTCCTAAAGATGGAATCACTTTCAAGCTTTGGGGAGTTGTATTTTTTGCAATATTTAAAATTGTTCCTTTCTCATCTATGAAAATTATATCAAGAGAAAGGATCGTATTTTTCATCCACATTCTAATCAGGCGGGGCTGGTCATAGATGAAAAACATTCCGCTCATATCTTTCATTTGGCGGCGAAACATAAGTCCCCGCGCCCTCTGCTTGTCATCTGTAGCTACTTCAACGTTGAATCTATAAGTTTTTTGGGCTGCTGTTGTAATTTCAACCTCTCCATGACCAAATTTAGTTAGTGAGAGTTTCTCATCTGCTAAAGATGACGAAATTATTCCATAGAAGAACAAAAAAACATATGCCCCCCCAAAAAGGAAAGAACATATGTTTCTTAAATTTAATTTACGGTGCATCAAAATAAATTTCCCATTATTTTAAATAAATATATCTCTCAATATATCTTTTCCAAAATAATGGTCAACTAAAAGGAAAAATTTAATTTTTTATAGCTTTTACCATAAGACCTTGGTCGCCGTCCTCTATACATACGTTAAGAGTTTGACCTGGAATAATATGTTCAAAACCATGACGGCGCATAATTTCCATATGAATGAAAATATCTTTACTATCACCGCCGCAGTTAACGAAACCATATCCTTTAATACGGTTAAACCATTTTACAGTCGTATCAAAAAACTCAAGGCCTTCTAAGTCTTCTGCGCTGAGAATTTCAGCTTTTTCATCTTTATCAGGAACAACCGCAGTTGTAAGGTCGTAATCTAAAATTTTCACAGCCTGCTTACCTTTCGGTCTATCTGCAACTAAACATGTAAGCCTTGTTCCTTCTGGCATGGAACGTCTGTCTAATTCTTTTAATATAGAAAAATGAATTAAAACATCTTCACCTCCTTCATCAGGAGACATAAATCCATAGCCTTTAACGCTATCAAACCACTTCATTGAACCTTTTTTTTCCTCGAAATAACTTTCAGGATTACTTGGAGTAGAAGCGAGATTATCTAATCTTTTTGTTTTATTTACCAACATATCATCAACTAACATCTTATTAACCAAAATATTACTCCCCTAACGCGGGAGGGACAAACATCTCCAATACTCATTTAGCGGTTTGGAGTTTTCTTACTGGCATCACTATACTTCTTGTTTATTAACAAATTCTTATATACAGTAAGATAAACCCTTACTGCCTCATCAATATATTTTATTTTTGGCGTTTGTTCAACATTTGGTTTCAAAAAATGAATTATTTATACACCTTAAAACTGTTGTATACCCTTAGTTACAGTCCCTTTTCTAAATACTTCATTTTTTAAATTAAACTATCCTAATGCGTTAATGTTGAGGGGCATTAATTGTTGTACTTGCGGAATGATGGCTGATGATATTTTTTTCATACATCGTTTGTGTCATAGGAGTGAGCAAATAATATGTAGCCATAAGCCCAACAATCGACATTACTATCGTGTAGGGAAGTGCCATAACCACCATTTTCATATAAGAAAGCCGAATCAGGGGGGCTAAGGCTGATGTGAGTAGAAACAAAAATGCAGCCTGTCCATTAGGTGTTGCGACAGAGGGGATATTTGTTCCTGTATTAATCGCCACAGCCATCAGATCAAATGTATCACGGTCAATTGCACCCGCTGCCAGAGCATCTTTAACCTGACCAATGTAAACTGTTGCAACAAACACATTATCACTGATCATTGAAAGAACGCCGTTTGCAACATAAAACCCTGCAATGCGGTCAAGCCCATCAAGACTAAGGACAAAATTAATGATAGGTGTAAAAAGTTTTTGATCTTGAATAACAGCAACAATAACAAAAAATACAACAAGAAGAGCGGTAAAAGGCAAGGCTTCTTCAAAAGCTTTACCAATTTGGCTTTCTTCTGTAACGCCATTGAAAGCCGTACAAAGAACAATAACAGAAAGCCCAATTAAGCCTATCTCAGCCATATGAAAGATAAGCGCAATAACAAGCCAGCCTGCTATTGCACCCTGCATGAGCAAAGCCGCAATTTCTTGTTTTGTCCGTTTTTTAGTTTGCACTTCATCATGATTTTTTAAAATTTGAAAAACAGCATCTGGGATTGTTGCCCCATAACCACAAATTTTAAGTTTTTCAACGAAAACACATGTTAAAAGCCCTGCAAAAAGGACTGGCAGGGTAATAGGCGACATGCGAAATAAAAATTCAAGAAAACCCCAGCCAGCCGTATTTGCAATTAAAAGATTTTGCGGCTCGCCGACTAAGGTACAAACGCCGCCAAGAGCCGTTCCAATCGCAGCATGCATCACAAGACCGCGTAAAAAGCTACGAAATTGATCAAGATCATGACGGTGGGCGGCTTCTAATTCAGCGTCTTTAGTATGGTCATGGGCATGATTGTAATCTTTTCCTGATGCCACTTTATGATAGACAGAATAAAAACCGACTGATACAGCAATAACAACCGCTGTTACGGTTAAAGCATCAAGAAAAGCTGATAAAATAG
>JADGEY010000137.1 GCA_016744185.1 Emcibacteraceae bacterium
ATCTAAAACTCATAATAAAAAGAATTTTTGATTACAAAAAAATAAAAATTGAATGCCATTCAAAATTAATGAAATATTAATAATTAAGGCATAACCTAAAGAAACTAGACGTTTTCCTCCCCAAACTTAAGGCGGCTTCTCTAACAAGAAACCGCCTTCTTTTTTTTAATAATTCTTCATAATTTATAATATTCTGTTTTTCTTCTTGTGAGCTATATTTTGGTTCTGTATCATGCAATTATATAAATAATATTATAGCTTAAAGGAATTAAACTATGCAGATATTAAAACTGTTAATCCTTAGTGGGGTTACATATTTTTTTACATTTTTTTCAGCAATTGCAGATGTTAATCAAGCAAGAAAAAAATCATTTTACCCTCATGATGTCACCTATGATTCAAAAATTGAAAAACCAAATAAACATATTGGGCATGAATTAGGAAAGCATATTGTTCGCAATGACTTACTTGTTGGGTATTTGCGGTATCTAGCGGTAGTATCAGACCGGATTACAGCCCAGACCATTGCTTACAGTCATGAAGGCCGCCCGATTATTGCTCTGACCATCACCTCACCTGAAAATCATGCAAGACTTGATGAAATAAAAAAAGCACATATTTCTTTAAGTAATCCCCGCAAAAATCAAAATATCACTAAAGACATGCCTGTTATTACATGGATGAATTATGGGGTACATGGCTATGAAATATCTTCTACAGATGCTGCTCTGCCCACAGCCTATTACCTTGCCGCTGCGCAGGGTGATAAAATCGAAAAAACTCTTAAAAACTCTGTCATTATCCTTGTTGCATCTTTTAATCCCGATGGCAGCAGCAGGCAGTCGGCGTGGAATCATATGCATGGCTCAAACACCATTGTAACAGACCCTCGCCATAGGTTACATAATGTATTTTGGCCCGGCGGGCGCACTAATCATTATTGGTTCGACCTTAACCGCCAATGGCTTCTTGTACAGCATCCAGAGCCGCAAGGCTGGGTCAAAAAGTTCCATGAATGGAAGCCTAATATTACGGCTGATTTTCATGAAATGGGGACAAATAAAACATATTATTTCCACCCTGGTGTCTCTGACCGTACATTCCCCCGCATTCCGAAAGAATCAATGACGCTTCTTGCCGAGGTCGCAAACCGCCCCAGAGCCTTCATGGATAGCGAAGCCCGCCTTTATTACAGTGAAGAAAGCTTTGATAATTTTTATATCGGCAAAGGTTCTACCTACCCCCATGTTAATGCATCAATAGGCGTTTTATTTGAGCAGGCTCATAGCGAAGGATTTATCGAATCGGTCAATGGGATTGTTTCATTCAGAGATAATATTCGGACTCATTTTCGCAATAGTCTGGAAATTGTCCGTGCAGGTCTTGAAATGCGCCCGAAGCTTCTAAGCTATCAAAAAAGATTTTATAAAAATACAGCAAAGCTTGCTCAGAAAGATAAAATTAAAGCTTATGTTTTTTCTAGCCCTAAAGATAAAGCCAGAAGCTACCATGCTACCGAAATGTTAAAGCGTCATCAAATCACAATCCATAGTGTGAAGAAAACATTTAAGGCAGACGGAAAGACCTTTAAAGCAGGCGAGTCCTTTATCGTAAAGACAAATCAAAGCCAATATATAATGATAAAATCCCTTTTCGAAAAAATTACTAAATTCGAAAATAATACTTTTTATGATGTATCGGGCTGGACGTTACCATTAGCCTTTGGCATGGAATATGCTGAATTATCCACCCTTAAAACGAGCATCATTGGCAGCCCTATCGTTAATGCGTTCCCAAGCGCACCCGCTCCCATAAAATCTGAAATAGCCTATCTATTTGAATGGAACGAATATTATGCGCCGCGCGCTTTATATGCTCTTTTGAACGCAGGTCTACGCCCTAAGGTAGCGGTCAAGCCTTTTAAAGTCAGTACGAAAGACGGTATCCGTAATATGCAGCGTGGCTCTATTATGATTCCTGCGGGCTGGCAAGGCGGCGAGAGCCGGCGAGACCTTCTTAAAATCATGACAGAGATTAGCCGCAAAAACGGGCTTAAAATTCATTCAGCAACCTCTATTCACACGCCAATGTCTGGACAAGATTTGGGCGGTCCTTCTTTTCTGTCCATAAGCCGTCCTAATATCCTGCTTTTAACAGGGGAAGGCGTTAATGCATCTGATGCGGGAGAAATCTGGCATTTACTGGATAAAAGAATGGAAATTCCTGTCACTCTTTATGACCAGAGAAACCTTAAATCCCTTGACCTAAAACGCTATAGCCACATTATTTATGGCGGAGGACGTTTTGGCTCTGACCCCAAAATAGCAGATAAAATTAAAGCATGGGCAAAGGGCGGCGGCACGATCATTGCCCATAGCACGGGAGCAAGCTGGGTATCGAAAAATATCCTTAAACGCCCTGTTCATGAAATTAAAAACACCCATGAAGGCGAAAGAAATTCATATGCAAGCAAACAAATGAATGACATTGAACATATCATTGGCGGCGCAATTATGAAGGGGGAATTAGACATCACTCACCCTATCGGCTTTGGCTATATGAATAAGATAATCCATTCCCAGCGCAATAGTCTATTAAGCTTTATCCCCAGTAAAGACCCCTATTCTACTGTGGTTCTTATTCCTAAAGACGCGCTTGCAACGGGCTATGCGTCCCCATCTAATCAAAAAGCTCTTGCAGGAAAAGCCATGCTAACAGCGCAGCGGCTTGGCAGTGGGTCGGTCATATTATTTGCCAATAACCCTAACTTTAGAGCTTATTTTTATGGCACGAATAAATTATTCCTGAACGGTCTTTTCTTTTCCAAAGCTTTTAGGAATGGGAAATAGAGACACTTAAAATCTACCGAGGCGGAAAGGGTTTCTACCCTGCTGAATATTTAAGCCCTGCTGAATATGTAAGAATGATGTGGTTTTCTCCGTCATCATTCTTACCATTATTTTAGCCGTACTCGCTGCCTGCGTTAGCCCTAGGTGGTTATGACCAAAGGCAAAATATACATTATCCACTTTATCTAAAACGGGCAAATAATCTGGTAATGTCGGGCGGCTGCCCATCCATTCCTCGCTGCCTTCTTGTGAAATATTGGGGAGTATCTCCTTGGAAAATTTAACAAGCATTCTGGCTCTGTGATAGTTAGGCGGATCATCTGCATGGCTAAATTCTACTGTACCTGCAAGGCGAATCCCCTGCTCCATCGGTGTAATGATAAATTTTCGCTCATGATAAGTCAGAGCATATTCAAGTGGGATATTAGGTTTTTCAAGCATCACATGATAGCCCCGTTCAGCCGTCATAGGGACGATATATCCGAGCATCTTTATTATTTTTTGGCTTTCATAGCCTGAACAGATAAATATATTTTTCGCAATAAGGCTTCCCGTTTTAAAAATAATTTCTGACTGCTCTGCTGAGAGCATTTTGATGTTTTCTACTTTTTCTAAAAGAAATTTTCCGCCTTGCTTTAAAAAACTTTCATGTAAATCTCTTACAATGCCGTATGGGTTAATTGAATGCCCTGAATGGGGGAAAAATAATCCGCCATGTTGATCGTCCGTAATAGCGGGTATTTTTTCTTTTAAGTCTGCGGCTGATAAAATTTGGACAGATATATCATGCTTTATGAAATTTGGCACAGACTTTAAACCAGAATCCCGACCCTTTTGCGTTTTGAAAACTTCTATCGTTCCTTTTTTTGTTAGATATTTTTGCAAGCCAGAATCCTCTAGCAGCTCCGTCCAATCCTGCAATGCGGTTTTATTTAAAAATTTAAGAGCATCCGTCCCTCTATCAAATAATTTTTGGCGGCAGTTCCATAAAAAACGCAGCCCCCAAGGGATAAAGGATAAAAAATAAGATGCCTTTAACGTCAAAGGGCTATCAGGATCTAAGAGCATAGAAGGCACAGTTCTTATAAGCGAGGGACTGGGCATAGGAAAAATCTGTTCTGCCGCAAAATGCCCTGCATTTCCATAAGAGCAGCCCTTTCCAGGTTGATCCTTATCAATCAATGTAACGCTGCGCCCTTGCCTTAACAATTCATAAGCGATCGTCACGCCAATGATTCCGCCGCCAATAACAACGCATTCTGCTTTTTTATTTGTCCTAGTCAAAAATTTTATCCATTTCACTAATAGCAATCATTCATTAAAGTAATAAAAATCTTGCTTTAATATTTTGTATAAAATATACAATAATCCATTACGTTACAATAAGCATTATTTTTATAAAAAGTTATTTTTCTATTAGAATTTATGTTTAATTAGAAAATAATCAAATTTTTTGGATTAAAGGTTAAAGAACATGATTGATTGGAAAGG
>JADGEY010000138.1 GCA_016744185.1 Emcibacteraceae bacterium
GCGCAAGCTCATGTTCAAGCTTTCAATGGCGTTGGTGGTATAGATAATTTTACGTACATCGGGCGGATAGGCAAAAAACGGGATCACCTGTTCCCAGTTGCGCCTCCAACTCTCTGCAATGGAGGGGAACTTATCCCCCCGCAACCATTCCCTTACTTGTTTAACAGCAATTTTAATGATTATTTAAGGCTGTGGATTTGAATTTTTTTAGTCAGTCATGTGCTATCGAAGACACTTGAAAAAAGAGTTGAGATAGAAGTTTTCACATTTGATTTCTTTAATATTAAGTTGGAAAGGAAGGGGTTGATTTTATATTGAATTATAATTATAGATGGTGATTATGATGTCGATAAAATCACACCAAAAAATATTGATTAACTTTGCATTGACCATAGCATTTTTATTTAATGCTATCTTGCCTTTATTATTGATATTTGACCGCCCCACATCTCCTGATAGCGATGCTTTAGCGCAAATTTTTAATGATAAAATTTTAATTTGTACTTCTTCTGGTTATAAATATATCTCAATAAGGGACCTTGAAAAGGGAGACCTGTCAGCAGGGAAAGATAATTTCTCATCTCATTGTGTTTTATGCCTTATTGAACTTGCAGCAGCAGATTTATATGTACCTGAAAAACCACTTATCTTCCCTTCTTTGTCAATCTCAGAGAATATCTATTTTGTACGTTATTCTTCTGCCCTAAATTTTGTTGGACTTAAAGGGAATAATAGCCCCCGTGCCCCTCCTGTGGCGTAAACGAAACCTCAAATCATAGATAATTATTTAATGCCCTTTATCGGGTAACAGGAGGGAATATATGTCCCATTTTTACTTAATCAGTGCGGCTGCGCTACTGATAACACCATCTGTTTTTGCAGAAGATACACCTAAAGAAGATGAAATAAAAATCATTGATACGATTACTGTTATAGGGGAGGCTGCCTATAAGAATGCAACTCTTGGCGGGCAAAGCCTTGCGAAGCTTCCTGTTGCATCTCATGTGATTAATCGTTTTGAAATTGAACGGATTTCATTTGTCGATCCAGATGAGTTTTTAGACCGTATTCCAGGGGAAACTCAGGTTCGAAATTTGCGCATTCCCAATGGAGGGAAGAGTTATACAGTTCCTCTTGTTGATGGAGTGCCATTAGGCAACCCGTACCGAGGAGCGACACAGGATATAACCACAATTAATTCCTTCGATATTGAAAGAGTGGAGGTGATAAAGGGGCCATCGTCGGCACTATTCCCTAACAATGCTTTTGGGGGCGTTATTAATGTTGTTACCCGTGATGCGCCAGATGAGTTTGAAGGGAAGGCATGGATTGAAGCGGGAAGTTTTAACAGACTTAGAACAGGAATTAATGCAGCAGGTTCTTCTGGGGATTTTGGTTTCTTTTTTGATGCAAACACACAAAACCTAGATGGGTTACGCAAAACCTATCAAAATGATCGCGATCAATTAAGTGCAAAAGTAACTTATACCCCTTCTGATGCGACCAAAATCTTTATTCGATATGAATATATGAATAGAGATGAAATTTTTCCAGGTGATTTAAGGGAAAATGAATTTTATAGCGACCCTACGGTTAAGGGAATGACCGCCGGATCCCTTAAAAAGATCAGAAGTGATGCTTTTTCTTTCAAAATTGAACATTCATCTGAGAATGATTTTTTCGAAGTAAGCTCAATGTATCGTCAAGAATTTTCAGAAGGAGATAGTCGTTTTTCACCGCCCCAAGATGCAGAAGATAAAAGTCTACATGGTAAATTAATGTACCGTCATGAATTTGATCAGTCTAATCTTGTCCTTGGGACTGAATATTTTAAAAATGATTTAAATGTTGATCAATATGGTAATGATGACATAACTCATCAAGGAGATATTTTAATTACATCACAAAATGATTTAACAATTAAATCCTTTTTTGGTCAATATCGTGTGGATCTGTTTGATCGGGCAAATCTTACTCTTGGGGTGCGCCATGAACAAATTGATATTAAAGCATATTTTCCTTTTAATAGCTTATCTAGCATTGATCATGGGCAAACTTATGTCAAAACTTTTAAAAATACCGCACCGAAAGTGGGGGGTACTTATGGTATAAATGACGATAATCTACTATGGGTTAGCTTTTCAAAAGGGTTTTTAGCGCCGAGCATAAGGAAACTTTTTCTTAACCGTCCCGCAGCAAACCCTAACCTAAAGGCTGAAAACGCCCGTAATATTGAATTTGGTATTAGGGGAGAATGGGGAGATTTGAGTTATAATAGTTCATATTATAACACGCGTATTGATAATTATCTTGTCACAGAAGATGATGGGATTGTTGAAACAACGACTAACGCGGGACAGGTAACAGTTCAGGGCGTTGAAACGGTTCTGGAATATGACCTATCTAATCAATGGCGCTTGTCAGCGACTCATACTTATGCCAAGAATATTTATGACATTTTTTACGGGGCTGATGATGATGGAGATCATGATTTAAGCGGGAATAGATTAAGCCGCTCTCCTGATCATCACCTGAATCTTCGTATGGTTTGGGAACCAATTGATGACTTATTACTAGAAGTCGAAGGCGATTTTTATAGTAGTTATTATACACGTGATGATAACAGCATAGACCCAAAAGGAAGCTTTAAACGGGGTGAAAGAATAAATCTCCGTGCGTCCTATAATATTGGACAATGGAGTATGTGGGTTCATGCCTTAAATTTAACAGATACTTTAGAAGACCGTGTAAGCTATTCTCCGCCAAGAAGGGGCAGAGCAGGTCGCCGTAATTTTAGAATAATAGATGGCAGAGTATTTTATGCTGGCATTGCGTATCATTTTTAAAAGGAGGGCGGAAAATGACAAAAGACAAATATTTAAATCGGTGGCTTTGGAAATGGCATATCATTGCAGGATTAGTGACGATGCCTATTATGATTTTATTGACCATAACGGGCGTGATTTATCTTTTTAAAGAAAATTATGAGAAAAAAGCTTTCGCGGATATGCAGATTGTGGCTCCTGAAAATACAAGGGTAAGTTACGCTGAACAATTAAAGCAGGCAAGTAAAGGGGTTTCTAAAGAAATCACAAGGGTCACGATTCCCCAAAGAAGAACCGAGGCAACAGAATTTACATCAGGAAAACGCCGCCATAAAATTTTAACTTATGTCAACCCATATACGGCTCAGATCACGGGGCGGGTTATTCATAGCGATACTTTGATGCTTAAAATTCGAAAATTACACGGTGAACTTCTTTCTGGTAAAATAGGAACTTATGTTGTGGAATTGGTTGCAAGTTGGTTTTTTGTGTTAATTCTAACAGGAATTTATGTTTGGTGGCCCTCGGGTAAATTCTCCCTCGGCACATTTTTTAGGATAAGAACCCAAAAAGGAAAGACTATTTTTTACCGAGATTTACATTCTATAGTCAGTTTTTGGCTGTCATTGTTTTTGCTCATTATTTTATGGGGGGCGATGCCTTGGACTGATGTTTTTGGAAGTTCTTACAAATGGGTTCAAAAACAAACAAATAGTGGCTATCCAAATGGTTGGTCGCCTAAAAAACTTCAATCGTCTCAATTATCTGGCATGCCAAAGACCTTAGATTATTTTGTTGATCAGGCTGAGGGGTTGAACCTGAAGGGGAAGGTGAGCATCACTTTGCCTACATCGACAAGAGGTGTTTTTACAATCTCTAATCGTGCCTTTTATTTGAGTGATCAAAAACAGTTTCATTTTGATCAATATTCAGGAAAAAATATCAAATCATATGATTGGTCAAATGTTGGTTTCATGATGGATATAAGGCAGGTTTTAATGCGCCTTCATCAAGGAGAGTATGGTTTGTTAAATTGGTACATTGTTCTGTCTGTAGGCTGTCTTTTTCTATTCTCTACAATAGGGGGCTTGCTTTCCTATTTATACCGTAAACCAGCAGGAAAATGGGGGTTACCAAAAGTACCTGATCATTTTAAAATTGATAAAGTTGTGATAGCAATCATCATCTTAATGGGGGGAATATTCCCTTTATTTGGAGGGTCGTTATTGCTTATATGGTTATGGGATTTGAGGAATAGGATATTGCAAAACTAAAAGAGTTCATTTTGATTGTTTCAGATGGTTGTGAGATTAATTCACCAAGAAAATCTTCTGGCGGGCATCATGTGAACATAGTTTATGTGATGCCCGTCATCTTTTTTACTCTAATATTAACGGTATCTCATGTAGGTTTCTATTGGTTGATCTAACCATATATTGATGTGGCAACAGCTTTCTGGACAATTTTTTAAGCGACATTCTGAATTTTCTCAAACTCCACCGGTGACATATAAT
>JADGEY010000139.1 GCA_016744185.1 Emcibacteraceae bacterium
GGTTTATATAATGATTTGCTGCAATCTCTAAAAAATTAAAGAGCCATAGATTAAGAAAAAATCTATGGCTCTTTAAAAAAATAACTTATAGTGCTATGCAGCACTCACTTTATTAATATCATCAATAAAACTTACAACCGAATCTTTAAGGCTATTGCTATTCTCTGTTAAGTTTTTAGCTGTTTTAAGGACATTTGATGATGCTGTAACCGTCTCACCTGCCCCTTCTGTAATGCCGCCTATTGTCTGGTTAACATTGCCCGCAGCCTGAGCTGCACGCTGAATATTACTTGCAATTTCAGTGGTCGCAGCTTGCTGTTCTTGAACAGAAGTAGAAATAGAATTTGAATATTCAGCAGAAGCCTCTACAGCATCAGAAATAACATTAATTGACTTTGATGCTCGCTGGGTTTTTTCTTGAACGGAACTAATTTGTTCAGAAATTTTAAGAGTAGCATTACTTGTTTGACTTGCAAGAGATTTGACCTCTGACGCGACAACAGCGAAACCTTTACCAGCTTCTCCTGCTCTCGCCGCTTCAATTGTCGCATTGAGTGCTAAAAGATTAGTTTGCTCCGCAATATCATTAATAAGCTTTACCACCTCATTGATATTAAGAGAGGCTTCTTCTAATTCTTTCATCGTGCCAACAGTATCTTGTGACGCTTGACGGGCATCTTCTGCCATAGCACTGGATTTTTCCATTTGAGAGGAAATATCACTAATGGAAACAGACATTTCTTCCGTCGCAGAAGCAACAGAGCGTACATTATTTGACATTTCATCACAGGCTTCACCAACCTGTTGGGACTGAGTATTGGTTTGATCTGCCGTCGTGCTCATTGCCTGAGCTGTCACCTCTAACTCTGTCGCCGCGCTGGATGCTGAATTAATAACTTCTGAAATATGGCCATCAAAACCCGCAATTAGGCGAGCAATATGCTCTGCCTTTTCTAGGCGGTTTTTGTTTTCCTCTTGTTCTTCAGCACGCTTTCTTTCTCGTTCTTCTTGTTTTATTCTGCGCTGTGCGTCCTCAGCTTCTTTTTGTCTAATTTCATTTTGTGCGGCTTCTTCGCGTAAGGTTTCTGCTTGTGCAAGGCTTCTCTTTAATTTACAAAGCCCAGATGACATTTGACCAATTTCTGTATTTTCAGGATAAAGCTGTATATCAACATTCAGATTATTTTGCTCAAGATTTTTAATAATATTGGTTAAGCTCTGGATAGGGGCCGTAATTGATTTTGTCACAAAATAGGCAATAAAACTCATCATAACAAGCAAGACAATAAAGACAATAAAAACCACTGAGAATGTAAAGTTTTCTGTTTGTTCAAGAGATAAGACAGCCTCTTTTGTGAATTTTTCAATTTCCAGAACTGTTTCTTTTAACCCGCGGTTTATATTGCCTTCTAATTTTTCAATTCTTTCAATTTCTTTTTCTGATGGTTTAATAGAGTTGTTTTTAGCATCATCCATGATCTTGATAACATCATCTTCATATGCTTTATGTTCTGATTCTACTTTTTTTAAAAAAACTAATAAATGCTCGAATTCTGTTTTAGATTCTTCATTATGAGCCTCTTTTATAAAATCTTCAAGATGCTCTTCTGCTGCAATAACTTCTTTTTCGACTTCATGCGATAATTCTTTAAATTGATCAAGTGATTTTAAAAAATGATCCCGCATCGCTGGCTCATGCCTCATTTCACTTGCTTGATAAAGCAGTCTTTCAAATAAAATCGCTTGTTCAAGCTGATGAGAGGTTATATTCGTAATATTAAGCCGTAAGAGGAATATCTTGATGGGCAATTTCTGCCATCTTTTCGCCGCTTTTGCTCATTTGGATAAGCGTTAGGCTGGTTAAAGAAACAAGCCCTAAAAATGATGCAATGATGATAATTCTCATACGTTTTTTGAGATTTAATTTATAGAGGAAATTTAACATTTTTAAAACCCATATGTTGAAAAATTGATACTATATAAAAGCCTTACCGTAACTATATGCTGGTTATTTTTGGTTCTTTAAAGACTGTACAAACTTAATGTTATGAATAACAAATTGAGTTTCTTTACCATTCGTTATATATTTACTAGAGGGCGTTATATATTTACTAGGGGGCTGGTAAAGGTCAGAACCACATTTTTTGGAATTATGGGATGTTTGCAACCATTGAGCAGAATCATTCTCTCCAAGACATGGTAAATGCTGTTCTTCCGGCACCATTGTCCCTACTGTCAGAGCAATTATTCCAGATGCAACTAATAAATAATTACTCACAGGCTTACTTTGCATGATCTCATTCCCTAATATTCTAAAAAATTATAGGTATTTAATATTTTTTAATTTCATTATTAAAGAAACACTAAATACCTAATTCTTTAATTTTTAAGGATGAATAGTTAAATAGAGATTAAGAAAAAACTTTATCATATGAAGCTTTTCTTATGTGGGAGGGGAAAGCTTATTTTTATTAAAGAAAAAACTTTATTAAAGAAAAGACGCTGTACCAGATAACGCATAAAAGATATTATAATGGATCTCATAAGAAAGAACTAATTAATCCAGTTTTAACAAGACCGCCCACAAGATGTGCTGCTTCATTAGTGGATGTAAACTTCAAAACGAGTGCCTATTATTACCATCCTCTGCGAGAGTTAATTTTTTTAGACTTGGCTCATCAGGAAGAGAGAAGTATTTGGTGGGGAACTTAAAGTAGTGGAAAGTTACTTTGACGGCAGAGAAAAGGGGAGGCGAGGTCGATAATAAGATTATCCCTGATGCCAGTTCATCAATTATTCCGCGCTCTTTGCTAATAAAGGAAATCACTGAGGTAGCATTGAAAATTTCTGGAATCAAGCCAAGCGACATATGCGTAAATTCAACGGTGTTCCCAAGGAGCATTTTGTGCTATTCTTGAAGGAATATGAGGGGCGTTTTAACCAACAGTGACCCTTCGTTCCAATTCGTTAAATTAAAACAAATGGTAAAACAATAAATGAGTGAGTTATCTAGTACAGTCCCAAAGAAGAAAGAGAAATTAGATTAAAGTTATTTGCCTCTTTTAAATGGAGCGGGCGAAGAGATTTGAACTCTCGACATTCACGTTGGCAACGTGATGCTCTACCACTGAGCTACGCCCGCATTTCCACTAGAATAATTAAGAAGGTTGAATAGCCTTTAACATCTTAACATGTGGGCGCATAATACGCAGAGAAAAATTTATTGCAAGCTCTAATTTTAAATTTTTTATAGTTTTTTAAGTCCCTAAAATCATGAAACAGTTGAGATTGTGTCTAATCGGTTATAAAAGAATAGATCGAAGAATTTTAAAAAGAGTTTTAAAGATGATGCCAGAGTCAAAGCCCGAGTTAAAACAAGAGTCGAATCAAGAAAATACAGCCTCTTTAATCATTGAAGGTAATGAGCGAACATTCATCAATGATGTGGTGGAAGCCTCAAAGATAGTTCCTATATTAGTTGATTTTTGGGCGGTATGGTGCGAGCCTTGTAAAACGCTTATCCCTGCGCTTGAAAAAGAAGTGCTGGCGGCTGGCGGGGCAGTTAAAATGGTTAAACTTGATATTGACCAAAATCAACAGATTGCGTCCCAAATGCAAATTAGATCTGTACCAACGGTTATTATGTTTAAAAATGGACAGCCTGTAGATGCCTTTGCAGGAATAAAAAATAATGGTGAAATTAGGGAATTTATTGCAAAGCATGCAGATAAACTACCCCCAAGCCCAGAAGAAGAATTACAAGCCCATGCTTTTGCCTTATTAGAAGAAGAACAATTTAAAGAAGCGGGCAATATTTTCGCCCCAATTTTACAAAATAATCCTGAAAATAAAAATGCCGCCGCAGGATTAATAACCTGTTTCTTAAAATTAAAAGATTATGAAAATGCTGGTCTAATCATAGAAGGGCTTGATCCTAAAATTGCAACGAAGCCAGAAATTTTAGCCTTAAAAGCAGAATTAGAGACCGCTCAAAAATTAGGCGAACTTGGGGATAAAAAAAACCTTGAAGAGAAAATCATCGAAAATAATGATAATTTTCAAGCAAGAATGGATTTAAGCCATATCCTATGGGCAGAAAATGACCGCAGTGCAGCAGCAGAACAACTTCTTTATATCATTGCAAAAGATAGAGAGTTTTTAGAAGATGGAGCGCGCAAACAGCTCTTAAAGTTTTTTGAAATTGCGGGGGCTATGGATGAATTTACCGTGACTGTCCGTAAGAAACTCTCTATTTTG
>JADGEY010000013.1:0-4862 GCA_016744185.1 Emcibacteraceae bacterium
ACATTTAACTGAAAATAACGCCAATAAAATATTGCAGTATTGAAAGAATTTTAATTATCCTGTAAGAACAGAATATGCTTAGAAAACTATATGATAAATTCTTAAAGCTTGCGGATCATCCAAAAGCTTTATTCATTCTTGCAATCATCTCTTTTACGGAAAGTTCTTTTTTTCCCATTCCGCCTGATGTAATGCTTATTCCTATGGTTCTTGCTGCCCCGACAAGAGCTTGGCGCATTGCATTTGTCTGTTCTGCTGCTTCTATTTTAGGAGGGCTTGCAGGATATGCAATCGGCGCAGGACTTTATGAGTCTGTGGCATCACCGATCATTGAATTTTATCATATGGGCGATAAAGTCGAAAGAACGAAAGCGCTCTATAATGAATATGGCGCAATCATTGTTGGAATTGCAGGATTTTCCCCCATTCCCTATAAAGTTTTTACCATTTCAAGCGGTAT
This sequence comes from Emcibacteraceae bacterium, assembly GCA_016744185.1. Lineage (GTDB taxonomy): Bacteria > Pseudomonadota > Alphaproteobacteria > Sphingomonadales > Emcibacteraceae > Pseudemcibacter. The sequence continues at coordinate 461 of JADGEY010000013.1, forward strand.
GTCTGGATTATCTCTGCCCGTCTTTATCACTGCAAGCGCGCTCTCTCGTTCTGCTCGTTTCTTTCTTGTCGCATGGCTGCTTAAAAAATATGGGGTGAGCATTCGCAGCTTTATTGAAAAAAGGCTGGGGCTTATGACCCTGCTTTTCTGCCTGATTTTCGCCTTAGCCTTTGCCGCGCTTAAATTTCTTTAACCTTGACCTTCGCTATAAGTTAGATATTCTAGGCTCTAAAATACAGGAAAAAATATGTCAGTGCTTTCTAAAATATTTTGCTTGGTTAAAAAAAAGCCCGCCCTTCTTACGCTTGCTTTTTCTACTCTTTCACTCGGCGGTGCATATGCATCAGAATATTTAGGCGGGCTTGTCCCCTGTGATCTTTGTTGGACGCAGCGTTATATCCATATGATTATTTTTGCTCTATCCGTTCTTGCCCTTATAAAAAGCCCCGCCCAAATTTTTGCTTTTTACGGCGTAATTATCAGTACGATAAGCAGTGCCATAACCGCAGGCTATCATTCGGGAATTGAATATAAATGGTGGCAAGGAATGCAGGCTTGCAGCTCCTCTGACATGTCTGGCCTGACCATAGAAGAAATGATGGAGCGCATTAATGCTGCGCCCCTTGTTAGATGTGATGAAGTCCCGTGGGAAATATTTAACATTTCTATGGCAGGCTTTAATTTTCTTTTTTCCGCAGCCATTGCCCTATTGTTTTTATATTTAAGACTGCGCTTTAAGAAAACCTAAGATATTTTCTCTAAAAATCCAAGTGCTTGATTAAGCCCGCAAGGCCCAATGGAATGCTCAATCCCTTTTGAGATATGACATTTTACATCTAAACCGGCCGATAAAAGAGCTTTTTCAGCATCTTTCATATGGCTCAGCGGCAAGACTTGATCTCTGTCCCCATGGATAAGCTGGATAGGGGGCTTTGAGGTAATTTCATTTTGCCAATTTTCAGGCAAGCTCATAGAGCCTGAAAAACCTAGAATGCCCTTAATGGTATTTTTGCGGCGCAGTCCTGCATGAAGCGCCATCATTGTTCCCTGTGAAAATCCTGCAAGAATAAGGTCTTTATCTTGCAAAGAATATCTTTCAAGTTCTTGGTCTATAAATTGATCTAAAATTGGCGCAGCTTTTAGCGTTCCGTCCAATCTTTCTTTCACCGAAAGCTGCTGCAAAGGAAACCACTGGTATCCTCCCGGTGCGCCCATACAGGCTTCGGGAGCATTAGGCGCAGAAAATACGCCCCCCGCAAAAGAAGGCTGCATATGAGGGACAAGAGAGATAAGATCATAACCGTTCGATCCATAACCATGACAAATAATCATCAGGCTTTTGACCTGCTGCCCCACGGGTAACTCTACTCTTGGGCCTGATAAATTGACTAAATTCATTTTTTATCCTTTTTATTCATAATTTTTATAAAAGCTTTTGTCTTTTCGTTCGGTATAAGGAACGTTAAGGAATAATGCGCCATTTTCCATTTCCCGTGCTGCATTATAAAAACCCCTGTTCCTCTAAGGCGGCCATAAGTTTTTGAAACTGCTACTTCATCAAACCACGCTGTTTTTCCCTCTTTTGAAAAATAGATAAACTGCTTTTCAGGAAGATAAGCCCAGCCTTTGCCCTCTTTAAAATATAAATCGACATAATCCGTTAGACCTTTTGAAACCTGCCAATGTTCGGTCTCATCTGTCCCCAGAAAAATAGCATCTTTTGTAAAAACGCTTAGGTAGCGTTTTTTATCTCCCTTTGCCGCTGCATCATGGAAATTTACCAAAAGTGCCTTTATTTTCTCTGCCTCCCCTTCTGGGACTGCCCAAGCTGTCGTTCCTGTGAGTATAATGGATAAGATTAAAAATAGTGATAATAATGGTTTTTTCATTTCCTCTTTCTTTCTAATTTATGATAGATCATAGGGTAAGTTTAAACGGATTAAATTCTTTTGGCAAAATTATAATGACTGACCTTGAAAATGTAGATTTTTTAATCATCGGCGGCGGCATTGCAGGCGCATCGGCTGGCTATGAGCTATCCAAATTTGGCAGCTGCATTATTTTAGAAAAAGAAAATGAAACCGGTTATCACACGACAGGACGAAGCGCAGCGATCTATACCACAACCTATATGGCAGGTGATCCTGTTATCCGCTCTTTAGTCTTGCCCAGCGGGAAATTTTTACATCACCCTCCCAAAGGTTTTTCTGATTATCCTCTGCTCACACCTCGGGGCATGCTTTATCTTGCAGAAAAGAAAAAAACAGACCAGCTCCTTGCGCTGTATGAAAAGCTGCGTCAAAGCACTCAAGATGTAAAAATCCTAAATAAAGATGAAATAAAGAAAATAATCCCGATCCTATCGGATAAATATACTCATAAAGCTATTTTTGAAGAAACTGTTTTTGATATGGATGTCCATGCTATTCATGAAGGCTTTTTAAAAGGCATTCGGCAAAAGGGCGGAAAAATCATTACAGGAGCAGGGGCAGAAAAAATAACATTTAAAGATGGGTTTTGGACAGTCTGGACAGCAAAGGGCTCTTTTAAGTCGAAAATCATTATCAATGCTGCGGGGGCTTGGGCTGATAAAGTGGCTCTGCTTGCGGGCATAAGCCCTATCCATATTCAGCCTTGCCGGCGAACACTGGTTCTTGTTTCGCCTCCTAAAGATTTAGAAATTAATAATTATCCTTTTTGCTATGAAATTGATGAAGAATTTTATTTCAAACCTGATGCTGGAAAAATACTGGTCTCCCCTGCGGATATAGCGCCGTCAGAACCCTGTGATGCTCAGCCAGAAGAAATTGACATCGCCTATGGCGCTCATTATTTAGAAGAGGCAACAGATATAAAGATCACAAAAATTGACCATAGCTGGGCAGGACTGCGCAATCACGTCAAAGACCATTATCCTGTAGCTGGGTTTGCGCCTGAAGCTTCTGGGTTTTTCTGGCTTGCGGGACAAGATGGGTTTGGCATTAAAACTGCGCCAGCTCTAGGGCGCATTACAGCGGCTCTTGTCAGAGGCAAAGACATCCCCAAAGATATTAAATCCCACGGTCTTACAAAAGAAATGATCTGCCCTAAGCGGTTAAAATAATGATCAGAGAAAAATAAGCTTTTATCAAACACTTTAAAGCTTTTTTAGAGTTTCTAATGTTAAGTTTTTTACCGAATAAATTCCGTCTAATTTTTGCAAGAATTCACGCTGCATATAAATTTCATTTGCCACAAATATTTTAGTGCCATGCCCTAAAATAATTTTTGCCTTCGCTTCGGTTAAATCCAGCCCTAAGGTAATCTCAATCATTACACCAATATCACTGCCTAGCGCTGTTTTAATGAATTGTTTATAACGCTCTCTTAATGTTCTTTTTGCGCCAATGCCATATGTACGCCCGTCTAACTCAAAAAATAAGTCAAACTCTGTGCTTCTATCTCCCTCATCATGCGTTTTTTCTATCGTCTCTGCAGCAATCCCTATGCTTGTCAAAACGCTAAAAATGCGCTGCTCATAATCACTCCCTGAATCGGAAATAATAGACTGATTTATACTTTCAGAAAACATCAACATAAAAATTTGATTCGGCTCAATACCAAGAGCTTTCAAACGTATAGCATCGTTTGAAAGCCGCATCATATAATCTTGAGCATCTTCAGATAAAAAATTCATTTTTCCAATCTCAAGTTTTTCAAAAAAACTAAGGAAAGGAGAGCTCCATTTACTCTTGTCGCATAAGGCCTGTAAAGAGATTTTTCATCATAAGCCAGAGACAATGGATCCATATCTGACATTGCCTCTGCATCAAGTATATTTTTTAATTTTGCCTCAGCCAACAACAAATCCTTTATCATATAAAGCTTCAAGCTAAATATAAAGATATCCATATCTGTTTGGGTTGCAATATTAGCAATAAGCTTATAAAAAATTTCTGATTTTGACTTGCTCTTTATACTTTGAGAATAACCATCTAACACAGATAATTGTGCCGATAGCTTCTTATCCAGTAGCAACTGTAAAAGCAAGTTATTTGCCTGTGTTTCCGTTAAGCTTGTTTTAACTAAATGCTTAAGCCAATAGTAGAATTTTAAATTTAAATCAAATTTATCATCTGCAATAGATAACTTATTAAATCCCATATCACCCTCTTATAGCTTCACATATTTTTTGAGCTATTGCTCTTATAACAGGCACTGCAACAGTATTTCCAAATTGTTTATAAGCTTGAGTGTCACTTACAGGAATGATAAAATCGCTTGGAAAACCCTGCAGCCTAGAAGCCTCTCTTGGCGTTAATTTACGTGGGTTTTTACCTTTTTGATCTATAAGAATTTCCGAACCATCTTTATAATATCGTGCCGACATTGTGCTTGTATATTCAGAATCATGGGTAAAGAG
>JADGEY010000013.1:4872-37802 GCA_016744185.1 Emcibacteraceae bacterium
GTTTACGCCTTTGATGTCCTGCCCATAATTTATCAGAAATCGTATATCTTGCATCAACTCCATTTTTAGAAAGAATATCTCCAACCCGAATCTTTCCCCCATTTGGAATAGGAAAAGAAAATGCTACATCCTCCCGAAACGCAATAATATATATCCGCTCCCTATTTTGCGGCACTCCAAATTGCTTGGCATTAAGAATTTCTGCATGAATATGATAGCCTAAATTTTCAAGTTTTTCTTTGACTACGGCAAATGTTTTACCTTTATTATGCCCTTTAAAACCCTTCACATTTTCCAAAAAAAGAACCTTTGGTTTATGATGGTCAACAATACGGCAAATATCAAAAAACAGCGTTCCCCTTACATCATCAAAACCTTTTTTATGCCCCGCATTCGAGAAAGGCTGACAAGGAAACCCAGCCAATAGAATATCAAAACAAGGTATATCCTTCTCATCTATTTTAGTAATATCCCCATAGGGTACATCACCATAGTTTGACGCATAAGTTTGCTGGGCATATTTATCCCACTCCGAAGAAAAAACACACTGCGCCTCTAATTCATCAAAGGGAGTTCTAATTCCTCCGATCCCTGCGAAAAGATCAATGAATTTATACCCCGACAATGACACATTAGCTTTATGGTCAAATTTTTGTAAATTTATGACATTAACAAGGTCTTTTTGTATGGATTGATACTTTTTCAAAAGATCATTTTTTTCTAAAACTGAACCCATTTACCCTCCTTGCCCAATAAGGCGATTAATTTTAAACCTAACCTTTAAAATAATGATCAGAGTACAATAAGCTTTTCATCTAAAGTCAAACCCGCATTGGCATCAGTACGTAGAGCGACCCTTGGTCTGTGACATCCATAAGTACCGTTGGAGCAGTAGCATCGGCAAGCATGACTTGAACCATATCACCTTCTATTTGGGCTAAAATGTCAAGCAGGTAACGGCTGTTAAAACCAATTTCCATTTCTTCAGAGCTGTAACTTACCGCAAGCTCTTCTTTCGCTTCGCCATGTTCAGGGCTATGAACAGAAAGAACAAGATGACCTTCTGATAAAACAAGCTTTACAGAACGGGTTTTATCAGATGAAATTGTTGAAACACGGTCGGCAGCTTCTGCAAGCTGCTTGCAGGAGACTTCAAGTTTACGGTCATTTCCTTCTGGAATAACCCGTGAATAATCAGGAAATGTGCCGTCAATAAGTTTTGAAAAAAGAATAACATCCATAAATTTAAAACGAATTTTTGTTTCTGAAAGAGAAATTTCAACATCGCCTTCATAAGTATCAATAAGCTTACGAAGTTCATTAATCGCTTTGCGCGGAATAATAACGCCTGGAATATCTTCTGCCCCTTCTGGGCAGTCCATATCAAATCTTGCAAGGCGGTGACCATCTGTTGCTACCCCCCGCAGAACCTTATCGCCCTCTTCATTTTCAAGAGCATGAAGATATATACCATTTAAATAATATCTTGTTTCTTCCGTAGAGACTGCAAAACGGGTTTTATCAATCAAATTTTTAAAATCTTCTGATCTGATAAAGAAATTTAAAGGAAATTCTTCTTCACCAGAAGCGGGGAAGTCTTCTCTGGGCAAGCAAGATAATGTAAAACGTGACCGGCCCGCTGAAATAGACAACCGACCTGAATCAACATTATAATAAAGCTGAACTTGCGAGCCTTCTGGAAGCTTGCGAACAATATCATAAAGAGTATGGGCAGGGGCAGTAATACCGCCATTTTCTTCCATTTCGACAACAACCTTGTCAGAAATATTTAAATCAAGGTCAGTTGCAGATAAAGTTAACATCCCTTCTTCTGCTTCTAATAAAACATTAGAAAGAATTGGAATAGTATTCCTGCGCTCAACGACAGATTGAATATGTCCTAATGATTTTAGTAATATACCACGTTCGATACTTAATTTCATGCCCACTCACGCTTCTTGAATTATTTTAATTTTAACCTGTTTGCATTCTAGAAAAATGGACTTATTTTCTTAAGTCCAGCCCTTTGAGAATATATAGGCACAGATTATCACAAAGAGAAGTAAGGTCAAGAAATATTAGCCCAAATCACCCCCTATTTTAGACTTTAAGTCCCTAATATCCGTTCTAAATGAACAAGGTCATCGGCAAGGGTGCTATCGGTTCGAATAAGTTCTTCAATCCGCTTTACCGCATGCATAACCGTTGTATGATCTCGTCCGCCAAATTGGCGCCCTATTTCAGGTAGAGATTTACTGGTCATTTGCTTGGCAAGATACATTGCCATCTGGCGAGGGCGCGCCACTTGACGGGCTCTTCTTGCAGAAAGCAGGTCGGAAAGACGGATGTTAAAATATTCGGCGACTCTGCGCTGAATTTCATCGACGGTAACGCGCCTGTCATTGGCTCTTAGAAGGTCTTGCAAAACCTCCCGCGTCATATCAAGCGTGATCGGCCGTCCAATTAGCGTGGCATGAGCCACCATTCGGTTCAGCGCCCCTTCAAGCTCCCGCACATTAGACGTTATGCGGCGGGCAAGAAATTCCAGAACGCCCGCAGGAATATCTAAATTAGAAATATTATTAGCTTTTTGCTGTAAAATCCCAAGCCGAAGCTCATAATCTGTTGGGTGAATATCTGCGACAAGCCCCCATCCAAGACGTGACCTAATGCGCTCTTCAATCCCTTCGAGATCGGTCGGAGAACGGTCAGCAGATACAACCACCTGCCGGTGATGATCGATCAGAGCGTTAAAGGTATGAAAAAATTCCTCTTGGGTTGATTCTTTATTGGCGATGAACTGTAAATCATCAATCATCAAAAGATCAACAGAGCGAAATTTTTGCTTAAAAGCCATGGTATCTTTATAGCGAATAGAGGCAACAAACTGGTACATGAACTGTTCTGCAGATAAATAAACAATGCGCCGATCCGGAAATTTTTCTTGATTAGCCCATGCAATCGCATGAAGCAGATGTGACTTACCCAGCCCCACGCCGCCATGAAGGAAAAGAGGGTTAAAATTTACCGCATCATTTTCAGCAACTCTTTGCGCCGCCGCATAGGCAAGCTCATTCGATTTACCGACAACAAAGCTTTCAAAAGTAAATCTGGGGTCAAGAGGCGCACCATATTCATGCAAGCCATCATCTGTAATAGAAAGACGGATTTTTTGTGGTGAAGAATCTTTCTTTTTTGATCTTTTATTTTGCGAAAATGTTTTTTGAACTTTCTTTTGTTCCTGCGGCTTTTGTTTCTGCGGCTTTTGTTTCTGCGGCTTTTTTTTAACAACCGAAGTTTTTGAAGAATGTACAGCATTTTGAAAGCCCGCCATCACAACAATATCAACATCTTGAATATCTGGATTAACAGCCTTCCAAGCCACCTTGATTCCATCTTCGAAATGAGTTTTAAGCCAATTTTGAACAAAACGTGTCGGCGCAGCTATCACAGCGCAGTTTTTTTCTATTGTGACAATATTGAGCCGTTTAAACCAGCTTTCATAGATGCCTTCATCAAATTCATTTCGAAGAATCTCTAATGTTTTTTCCCATTGTAAATCAATTTCATATAGCCCCTCTGTCTGTTGCATCTTTTGAGAGGAGATATGATGAGAAACGGAAGAAGCTTTCTGATGCTTGCTATCATCTTCGGTTCTGTCTCGCTCTATCCCCTTTATAATAAGGGACGAGCTGGGCAGTGAAGTTGATTTATTCTCATTTCTCATTCTTTATCTATATCCAACCTGATCAATTATATTATAGTTATTACTCAATAGAAATTAGCCTTGTATCCAATCAAGACCGCTTACTTTCCAGCCATTAACTTTACCTCTATGGCCCGCCACATCTTTATCACCTTCAAAGCCCCCTAGAATATTATAACTCGCTTTATGTCCTGATTTTGTCATGGCTTTTGCCGCTGCAATTGACCGCACGCCACTGCGGCAAAGAAAAAAAATCGGCGCATCTTCCCCCGCCGAAACATCAGCAACTTCTGTCACAAAACTAGGGTTAACATGCATCTCAGGGTAGGTCGCCCAACTGATAAGATTAATGTCTTTTGCAAGGCTGCTTAAAGCCGGCACGCCGACAAAATTCCATTCTGCAACCGTCCTCACATCTACAAGTATCGCATCAGGATTATCTTTCAAAATTTCCCATGTTTCTAAAGCTGTTTTATCGCCAGCATATCCTGTCATTTATAAACTCCTATGGAATAAACCTATTTTTAAATAAGAAAATAACATCTTTTAAGCAAGCGGTAAGAACTACACTCAAAGGCTGTATGATTGTATCTAGCCTTTATTAAAATGCCATATTTTTTGATATGGATTTACAGTAACGAAGGGCAGAGCCGATGACAATAGCCTGCTTCTAAAATAGAAAAATAAAAATTTTGAATATGCGTTAAGCCCCCTAAAGCTACTACATCTTGTGGATAACTTATAAAAACAACAAAATATTGCTTTTTTTCTTATGGTTTTATTTTGAGAATCAAAGACTAAAAAAGAATCGGTCTTTTAATTAAAGAACCCTAAGCAAAGAAAAAGGCTGATAGAATATATCAACCTTTTCAAACATTCAATTTTTAAGAAAATCCCATAAACTTTAATTTATGCCGCAAGCTTTATTTATGCCACAAACTTAATTTACGAAAGAGCTTTAACACGTTTTGCAAGACGAGAAATTTTTCTTGAAACAGTCTTTTTATGAAAAACGCCTCTTGTCACGCCGCGCATCATAACGGGCTGCGCTAAACGAAGAGCTTCTTTTGCATCATCTGCATTACCTGCATCAATTGCTGTTTCAACTTTTTTAATGAATGTGCGTACTTGTGAGCGGCGAGCAGTATTTATAACTTCCCGGCGTTCATTACGGCGTACTCTTTTTTTTGCCTGTACTGTATTAGCCATCAGGATACCTTTTCAATTTCATTCGGCATTTTCTCAACAAATTCCCTTAAAACACTTGAATTCTTTAAAATTCAGCAAGAGGGGCAGGAGAAAGAAAACCTTAATTTTTTAAACATATATTTCAAGTTCGGCTTATAAAGAGAGACTAAGGATAGGTCAATAAAATTATAAGATATTTTAAGGAGAGGTCTTGTTAAACTTCATATCTTCCTAAATATCGCCTAAACCCTCTTAATAATACCTATTTATTTGTAAATTCAGCAGTTCTTTTTTCAGCAAAAGCCGCCATTCCTTCTTTCTGATCTTCTGTTGCAAAGAGAGAATGAAAGACCCGCCGTTCGAATCGTACGCCCTGTGACAGAAAAGTCTCATAAGCAGCATTCACACATTCTTTTGCAATCATAACAGAAGGTGACGAGAGATCGACAATCTTTCCTGCCACTTTCAGCGCCTCATCTATCAGATCATCAGCAGGAACGATGCGGCTTACAAGCCCAGAACGTTCTGCTTCTTCTGCGCCCATCATCCGTCCTGTTAGAACCATATCCATCGCCTTTGATTTGCCAATAAACCTTGTAAGACGCTGGGTACCGCCCGCCCCTGGGATAACGCCAAGCTTAATTTCAGGCTGTCCAAATTTCGCTGTATCAGCGGCAACGATAAAATCACACATCATCGCAAGCTCACATCCACCGCCAAGAGCATAACCTGCCACAGCCGCAATAATAGGCTTACGGCAATTCGCAGCGGCTTCCCAATTGGCTGTAATAAAGTCCCCCTTATACATATCCATATAGCTTTTGCTTTGCATCTCTTTAATGTCAGCGCCCGCAGCAAATGCTTTTTCGCTGCCCGTAATCACAATCGCGCGAATTTCATCATCTGATTCGAAATCTGCAATAACATGGGAAATTTCATCCATAAGCTGGCTATTAAGAGCGTTCATTGCATCAGGACGGTTTAAAGTAATCACGCCGACCCCTTGTTTGCGGTCTACTAAAATCATTTCATAAGACATTACTATTTTCCTCTAAGTTCCTTGTATGAGCCATGTTTTTGGCTACAAACCTTAACGAATTATTAAAACTCATATTCATTCTTTCAAATGACACCTTACACATCATCAATTAAAGGGGGATATATAGCTTAGAGCCATAAAATGCAAGTTTTCATCCATTGCCTCATTATTAAGGCTCTATGGCACTTTTGGAGCTAACTCATATAAGACTTCAGTTATTTTCTGACCTTTACTCAATAATGATACTTCTATTGTTAACCTTTCTTTTTCTCGGCTGTATTTTACCTTACAATACTTATAAGTGCATTTTTTTGCCTGCTTTAAAGCTTTCCAGCCCAGCTCGGGAAGAACTTTATGGTAAAAAAGAATAACCTTCTCAACCTCGCCCTCACCCCTCGCTTTGCTTTCTATAAGCCGCCCCTTTACGCCATTAAAGAGAAGTGAACCCTCTTTTAATTCTTTAAAGCCTGAAAATAAGGGAATATCAAGATAGCGAAGAAACCCATGGTTTTCTTCTGCTTTTAAAGAGCTTGCCAAAAACAACCCTATCACTCCTATGAAATAGAAGAAGATTTTTAGAGCTCTTTTACTTTTCTGAAATAAATATTGAATCATAAAAAGAGCATAAACTAATTTTGGCAGCGAGGGCAGTAAAATGTTGATCTTCCGCTTTGGGTTATACGCTCAATAGGGGCAGAGCAGCCTTTTGTGGCGCATTGCTCCCCTTCTCTGCCATAAACCTTAAAGGAATGCTGAAAATATCCCAGCTCGCCGTCCACCTGCGCATAGTCTTTAAGGGTAGAGCCGCCTGCTTTTATGGCTCTTTCTAAAATCTCTCTGATGTTTCTGACTAGCTCCTCACATTTATTTTGCCCAAGGTCACAGGCACGGCGTTCTGGCGCAATGCCCGTATCAAATAAAGCTTCACAAACATAAATATTACCCATTCCCACAACAACCCGCTGATCCAGCAAAGCCGTTTTAAGAGTGGTTTTTTTAGATTTTAATTTTGCATATAAAGAACTGCCATTAAATTCATTGCCAAGCGGCTCAGACCCCATATCTTTAAAGAATCGGTGCGTTTCAAGGTCGTTTTCATGGCAAATTGTCATAATTCCAAAACGGCGGGGGTCATTATAAATCACAAGATCACCTTTATCTGTTTCAAAAATAACATGATCATGTTTTTCATAAATATCAGGCTCTTTTCTAGCCTTAGCAGATGTAAGACTTATACGTCCTGACATGCCCAAATGACAAATAATCACGTCTCCTGATCCGAGATAGAGCAGTAAATATTTTGCTTTTCGCACAACCTGCAATATTTCTTGCCCTTCACAGCGAGAAATAAAATCTTGCGGAATTGCTATACGAATCTTATCCCGCCTTGTTATGATCTTTGTTAGAGTATTTCCCTCTAAAATAGGTGCAATTCCCCGTTTTACAGTTTCAACTTCAGGCAGTTCAGGCATAATAAAACCATTTTCTTTTAAGGGAGCTATAAAAATCTACTCCTCTACTGTAAATAATGTTGGCGCAGCATGCAACAACAGGCTATGTTTCGTCTTATGAAAAATGAAACAGAACAGACAAGTAAAACCACTCATTTTGGCAGCCGTACAGTAGATGAAAATGCCAAACAAGGCTTGGTTCGTAATGTATTTGATAATGTTGCGGATAAATATGACATTATGAATGATGTCATGAGCGGCGGTCTTCACCGCCTTTGGAAAAATGAGCTGATTAAATTAATGCGTCCCAAATCAGGGCAGCATTTATGTGACGTGGCGGGCGGCACGGGCGATATTGCTTTTCGGTTTTTAGAAGCCGCCAATCAAGCCTTAAGTCCTGACGCTGAGCCTGCAATCGTCACGGTCTGTGATATTAACAATAATATGCTATCCGTTGGACGAGACCGAGCCACGGACAGAGGCATTACAGATCATATCACATGGGTCTGCGGCAATGCCGAAAGCCTTCCCCTGCCAGATCAGAGCGTTGATCTTTATACGATTAGTTTCGGCATTAGAAATGTGACCCATATTGATAAAGCCTTAACAGAGGCCCGCAGAGTACTAAAAGCTGGCGGCAGATTTATATGTTTAGAATTTTCCCATGTTGACGTGCCTGTTCTTGATAAAATTTATGATCTTTATTCTGATCATGTTATTCCTGCCGTTGGCGGCGTTATTACGGGAGAGCGGGACAGCTATCAATATCTCATTGAAAGCATTCGCAAATTCCCAGATAAAGATAAATTTAAGCAAAAGATTGAAGATGCGGGCTTTAAACAAGTGACCTACCGAAGCATGACCGCAGGGGTTGTTGCGCTTCATTCTGGTTGGGCTTATTAAAAAATGTTTAAAGTGATTAAACATATAGGGCGGCTGGTTAAGATCGCTTTTTCACTTTCTCGTCATGATGCCTTGCTCGACCTGATAAGCCTTTTTGGAAATGAGCCGAAAATCATTAGAAAAATGCGCTCTTCTAAAGTTAAGAAAGAAAAAGTAAATCTTACCGAAGCTTTTGAAGCTCTGGGCCCAACTTTTATTAAAATAGGGCAAGCCCTTGCCACCCGTCCCGATATTATTGGTTCTGAAATGGCGCAGGAGCTAATGAAACTGCAAGATCAGGCGCCGCCCTTTTCTTCTGAAGAAGCCAAAAGAATTATAACAGAAGAATTAGGCGCGCCCCTCTGTGAGCTTTTTAAAGATTTTACAGACGAGCCTATCGGCGCAGCTTCTATTGCGCAGGTTCATCTAGCGGTCACATTAAGCGGCAACCCCATAGCGGTTAAAATACTGCGCCCCGGTATTATTAAAAAATTTGAAAAAGATCTGGAAGCTTTCATGTGGCTCGCTAAAATTGCCGAACGCTTTTCTTCAAAAGCCCGCCGCCTGCGCCCTACTCAAATTGTAGAAGTCATCACAAAAAGCATTGCTTTAGAACTTGATCTTAGATATGAAGCCGCCGCAGCGTCTGAACTGCAGGAAAACATGGCTTCTAATCCCGATTATGATGTGCCAAGCATTCATTGGGACAGAACGTCCCGCAGGGTTCTGACCAGCTCATGGGTGGAAGGTACGGCATTTTCTGATCGGCAAGGTCTGAATAAGGGCGGCTATGACCGCAAAAAGCTTGCCGAAATATTGGTGCAAAGCTTTTTATTCCAAGCTCTTAATGATGGTTTTTTTCACGCAGACCTGCACCAAGGTAATTTATTCGCCTGTGCGGGCAGCCGTATTACGGCGATTGATTTTGGCATTATGGGACGGCTTGACCATAAAGACAGACGGGCGCTTGCGGAAATATTATATGGTTTTATCACTAAAGATTATGACAGAATAGCAAAAGCTCATTTTGAAAGCGGCTATGTGCCGAAAGATCAATCCTATGTCAAATTTAAACAAGCTCTGCGCACCATTGGCGAGCCTGTGGTGGGACGTAAAGTTAATCAATTTTCAGCAGGCAAACTCCTCGGGCAATTATTTGAAACGACTGAGACCTTTAATATGCAGACTCAGCCCCAACTTATTTTACTGCAAAAAACCATGGTCACAGCAGAAGGCGTTGCCCTTGATCTGTACCCTGATATTAACATGTGGGACGTATCACAGCCGATTATTGAAAAATGGATTAAGAAAAATCTTGGACCAGAAGCGGCTTTAAAGAAGGTTGGCGCAGATGTAAAAGAAGTCCTCACAAAGCTGCCTAAAGCCCTTCAGGATATGGAAAAAATAGCTGACTCTGTTAAGGATTTCTTAGAAAATTCCCAGCGTCCAAGACTTAATTATTATAAAATAGGATTCTATATTCTAGGCTTTAGCATTATATTATATAATGCGTTAACATAGTGTTAAATACCTTATAATATAAGTTGTAATCAATAATAGCTTTTATTATATTAGCTTATAAGAAACAATAAAAAGGTCACCCATGGCAGGCAGAGATAATATTTTAAGAGATAAAAGATTACTTCTTATTATAGGCGGCGGTATTGCAGCCTATAAATCTTTAGACTTAATCCGAAGGCTAAAAGATCACGGCATGAATGTGCGAACAATTTTGACCAAAAGCGGCGCAGAATTTGTCACGCCACTTTCTATAAGCAGCCTTTCTGGTGAAAAAGTCTTTCAAGAATTATTTGATTTAACCGATGAAATGGAAATGGGACATATTAAATTATCCCGCTCGGCTGATCTTGTGCTTGTTGCGCCCGCTACGGCAGATTTAATGGCTAAAATGGTACAAGGGCTTGCGCCCGATCTTGCAGGAACGACCCTTCTTGCCACCGATAAGCCTGTCATGCTCGCCCCTGCAATGAATAGCCAAATGTGGCATAATACCTCAACTATGCGCAATGCCGAACAGCTGCGGGCGGACGGCACCGAAATCATTCCGCCCGCTTCAGGTGCGCTTGCCTGCGGTGAAGTGGGCGACGGGCGGCTTGCAGAAGTAGCGGATATTATTACCCACCTTCAAGATTTCTTTCTTCAAAAATATAAAAACAGCCCCCTTGCAGGAAAGCATATTCTTGTAACCGCAGGCCCAACCCATGAAGCGATCGATCCTGTGCGCTATATCGCTAATGGCTCATCTGGAACGCAAGGCTATGCTATTGCCCAGTCCTTAGCCGCTAAAGGAGCGTGCGTGACGCTTGTTACGGGTCCGACCTCTCTTGCGCCGCCCGAAGGGATTAAGACTATTCAGATTTTATCTGCGGAAGAAATGCGAAAAGCCTGCGAAGAGGCTCTGCCCGCAGATGCAGGGGTTTTTGTCGCTGCGGTTTGTGACTGGCGACCAGAGGCGGCAGCGAATCAAAAGATTAAAAAACAAAAGGGTAAAATGCCCCCTATCCACTGGGTAGAAAATACGGATATTCTCAAGAAAATATCTCATTTAAAAGAGGCACGTCCTGAATTAATGATCGGCTTTGCGGCGGAAACAGAAAATATCACGGCTCATGCAAAAGAAAAACTTGCCCGTAAAGGCTGTGACTGGATTATTGCCAATGATGTGTCAGTAAAAAATGGTCAGAGCGTTATGGGAAGCGATAAAAACACCGTTCATTTCATTACAAAAGAAAATTGTGATGAATGGTGCGAGGCTTCAAAAAAAGAGGTTGCAGAAATGCTTACCCTTAAAATTGAAGAATATTTTCAACTAAAACAGAATGTAAGAACATAAAAAAATGATCATTATCTCCTATAAACAACTAGAGCATGGCAAGGGTCTAAAAGCGCCTGAATATGAAACAAAAAATTCAGCGGGAATGGATCTTATGGCGGCTCTTGGTAAAGATGAGACGCTTACCCTTAAAGCAGGGGGAAAAGCGATGATCCCTACAGGTTTTGCCATGGCGCTTGCAGGGGGCTATGAAGCCCAAATTCGCCCTCGCAGCGGCCTTGCTTGGAAAAACTCAATTACTGTTCTTAATAGCCCTGGTACAATTGATGCGGATTACCGCGGCGAAGTTAAAATTATACTCATCAATCATTCGGCAAAAGATTTCACAATCACACGCGGTATGCGCATTGCTCAAATAGTAATCGCACCTGTTACTCAAATCACATGGAATATGACCCGTGATTTAAGTAAAACAGACCGAGCTGAAGGTGGATTTGGCTCAACTGGATTCAAACCATAAAGGGAGTAGCATATGTTCCGATTAACAAAAAAGATGATCTATGCACTAGAAGCAGTAGTCGATATTGCCTATAATGGATATCTTATACCTGTACAGTCCCGAGATATCACCAAAAGACAAAATATCCCTCAGCGTTACCTAGAGCAAGTTCTGCAGCAGCTCGTTCGCGTGGGCATATTAAAAGGCGTGCGCGGTCCTAAAGGGGGATATTTTCTATCAAGAGAACGCATGCGTATTTCCATTGGTGAAATTGTTCTGATCATTAATGAGCTGGATAATAAAAGCTCTAAAAAAGACTATATATCAAATAGTTCAATGGGGGAAAAAGTAATCAACCCTTTAATTCATGATTTGAATGAAGAAATATTAGACAGGTTAAATAATATTTCCCTGCAAGATCTTTGTGAACAAGCGAAAGGTGAAGGTGTCAAAGAGGCGACAAAAAGACATTTTGATTATACTATTTAAACAAAATATTTAAAAATGAACAGATTCGTAAAATTACTCATTAAGAGCAAAAGACAAAAATTAAAAACTATCCCTAATAGCTGTTTTTTGTTACCCTAAAGCTAGTATCTATAAAGAGCTACAAGTATAGATTAAAATAAAAAAACTCAAGGACTTTACGATGAGTATCACAACAACAGGAACAAAAGGCCGGGGTAAAATTTATGGCAATATCATAGAGACATTAGGGAATACACCCCTTGTCAGACTAAATAAATTAGGAAATAATGCAAGTGCTAACATCTTACTAAAGCTTGAATTTTTTAATCCTCTTGGGTCTCTTAAGGATCGCATTGGTGCTGCGATCATTGCCGATCTTGAGCAAAAAGGGAAGATTAATAAAGATACGAATATTGTTGAAGCCACTTCTGGAAATACAGGGATTGCGCTTGCTTTTGTCTGCGCCGCAAAAGGATATAAGTTAACTCTAGTGATGCCTGAAAGCATGTCGATTGAAAGACGTAAAATGCTCTCAATATTAGGCGCAGAGGTAAAATTAACCCCTGCAGATAAAGGAATGATCGGCGCAATTAAGCGTGCCAATGAAATTGTTGCAGGAAATAAAAATGCTATTCTTGCTCAACAATTTGATAACCCTGCAAACCCTGAAATTCATGAAATCACCACGGGCCCTGAAATTTGGAATGATACAAAGGGCGACGTTGATTGTATCGTGGTCGGCGTGGGGACAGGCGGGACATTAACAGGAACAGCACGCTATCTTAAAAAGAAAAACCCAAAAATTAAAATTATTGCGGTTGAACCAGAAGATAGCCCTATATTATCAGGTGGAGAAGCGGGCCCTCATAAGATTCAAGGCATTGGTGCAGGTTTTGTGCCAAATGTGTTAGATGAAAGCCTTATTGATCAAATTCTCACAATTGGAAACCAAACAGCTTTAATGACCGCACGGAGAATTGCCGCAACGGACGGCATTCCTGTGGGCATTTCATCTGGCGCAGTGATTGCGGCCGCTTTAGAGGTCGCAGAAAATGAAGAAATGACAGGCAAAAATATTGTCGTGATTATCCCCTCATTTGCAGAACGTTATCTGACAACCGTTTTATTTGAAGATTTTAAATGAGTAAAAATATTATTTTGCGCATGGGGGGAACCCAGTGCAGCATACAGACCAAAGATTTCACCATAGAACGCATTTTATCAGAAGCAAGAGCTGCAGGATATAGTGAATTTAACATCTATTGTGACGGTGAAATAATTACATCCCCTGATGAGTTTTCTGTGAAGGAAGGAGCTATTTATGTTATTTCCTCCCCTGATGATGAAAAAAATCTTGATGATGTGATTAATGAAATTGCTACAGAACATGAAAAAAATAAAAAAGACATCTCATAAGTTTTTTAAAGAGGGTAGGTAATTTTATGTCTTTTACAGATAATCAATTAGACCGTTATGCACGCCATATTATTTTAAAGCAAGTTGGCGGCGCAGGACAGCAGAAGCTCATGAAGGCAAAAGTGCTTGTTATTGGTGCTGGCGGTCTTGGCAGCCCTCTTCTACTCTATTTGGTCGCTGCAGGGGTTGGTACAATTACGCTAATTGATGATGATGTGGTTGAGATGAGCAACCTTCAACGTCAAATTATTCATAAAACAGAAAATATTGGAAAACCTAAGGTCTCTTCTGCCTCTCAAATGCTGCAGGAGATAAACCCTGAGGTTGAAATTATTCAGCTTAATCAGCAGCTAAACTCTAATAATATTGCCAAAATCATTCAAAACTGTGATGTTATTGCCGATGGATGCGATAATTTTGCAACAAGATTTCTTGTCAGTGCGGCTTCTACCCGTTACAAAAAACCTCTTGTTTCTGCGGCGTTAAGCCAGTTTGATGGTCAAATAGCGACTTTTAAAGGATATGAGAAAGATAAGCCTTGTTACCGCTGTTTTATTCCAGAAATGCCAGGTCAGGCACAAAACTGCGCAGAAGCAGGGATATTAGGCGCAGTTGCTGGCGTTCTGGGAACATTACAAGCAACCGAAGTTTTAAAAGAGATCCTTAATATTGGAGAAAGCCTTGCAGGGAAGATCATGATTTATGATGCGCTTTATTCTGCAGTGAGAGTAATCAAACTTCCAAAAGACCCAAAATGTAAATATTGCGGATCAGTTTAAACATCGTTATGTTAAAGTGATCGCACTATTGTATATTATATTAAATTAGCAAGAGGCTAAACTCTTTCTCGCAATCAGAAAAAAATCAGAAGCCCTTATCATCAAGGAAGTAAATATGTATCTTAAAAACTATGCTATAATTATGGCGGCAATGCTTATTTTTTCTCCGTTAGTTCATGCAGGAGACAAAGATAAAAAAATAAAAGCCGCCCCCATTTTTAAAAATGGAGAAGCTCAGATCGTTCCCGCTTTTAACGATCCTAAAAAATGGATTAAGCATGATCTTTGGGTAGAAACAGAATTTGATTCAGATGGCGACGGCCTATTAGACCGCATGCATGTGGATGTCACTCGTCCTTACCAAACAGATACAGAAGGATTAAAGCTTCCCGTTATTTATGCTTCAAGTCCTTATTATTCAGGCACTTCCCGTCAAGGTACAGAGCATTTCTGGGACGTAAACCACGAAATTGGCGCAGTGCCGCCCAGACATGCCAAAGCCCCCGAAGTAACGCGGCGGGGCAAACGCCCTATTATTTCGAAATCCGAAATTAAAAAATGGCTTCCAAGGGGCTATATTATTGTTCATTCTTCTTCCCCCGGGACGGGGCTTTCACAAGGCTCTCCTACTGTTGGCGGGCGCAATGAAACTCTTGCTCCTAAAGCTGTAATAAAATGGCTTTGCGGTAAAGCTAAGGGCTTTAAATCCCCACATGGTTCTGAAAAAGTCACCGCTTACTGGGCAAAATGCAGCATTGGCATGACGGGAACATCTTATAATGGCACGCTTCCTCTTGCGGCGGCAAGTACAGGCGTTGAGGGTTTAAAAGCTATTATTCCCATTGCGCCAAACACGTCGTACTATCATTATTACAGATCGAATGGTTTGGTTCGTAATCCTGGTGGATATTCTGGTGAAGATGTTGATGTACTTTATGATTTTATCAATAGCGGTGATGAAAAGATGCGCCCCCGAAACAATAAAATTATAAGAGATGGCATCATTCTTAAAAATATTGACCGCATTACGGGGGATTACAATGACTTTTGGGAAAGCCGAAATTATCAAAACCAGACAAGGAATATTAAGGCTGCCGTCCTAATGTCTCATGGTTTTAATGATTGGAATGTCATGCCCAATCATAGTTATTCTATCTATAAAGCGATTAAAGCGCAGGTTCCTGCCCAAATCTTTTATCACCAAGCAGGGCATGGGGGTCCGCCACCAATGAAAATGATGAATCGGTGGTTTACCCGTTATCTTCATAATGTCCAAAATAATATTGAAGAAGATGCCCGTGCATGGATTGTCCGTGAGCAGGATAAACCTGATGCTCCCACTGCCTACGCCGATTATCCCAATCCCGCAGCGCAGCCTGTGAGGTTTTATTTAAATAGAGGCGCGCCTGCTCAGGGAACTTTGAGCCTGAAAAAAACAAAAGCCCAAGGCACTGAAACTCTAACTGATAATTTCTCTTTTACAAGCAGCGCCCTTGCGCAGGCGGAATTTACAGACCACCGCTTGATTTACCTAAGCCCTATTTTAACAAAAGACGTTCATATTTCCGGAATTGCGAGGCTTAAAATTAGAATGGCAAGCAGTAAAGAGGCGGTTAATCTATCGGCTTATCTTATATCACTTCCTTGGAAAAAAGGGCGCAAGGCGAAGGTTACAGATAATCTTATTACAAGGGGCTGGGCTGATCCGCAAAACCACGCCTCAAAAACGATTGCTACGCCAAAAAATGGTCAAAAACTGCAAAAAGGGAAATTCTACGCCTTTTCTTTTAACTTACAGCCTGATGATCAAATTATTAAAGCAGGGCAGCAAATTGCTTTAATGATTATCGCAAGTGATAAAGGTTTTACCCTGCAGCCAAAACCGGGGACGAAGCTTAGCGTTGATTTAGATCAAACTGAAATCACAATTCCGATTGTTGGCGGGAAAGCTGAATTTATAAAAGCTGTAACAAAGAAGCAATAAATTTATTTTAGAATTTTAAAGAATAAGGAATGTAGGAAAATCTACATTCCTTTTCGGTTTTTAGCCTATATATTGCTATAGCTTTAAGCTTAAAATCTTAATATTATTAAATTTCAATTTTACTCTGCCCCTTCTTCCGCTATGCTGAAATTTCAAGTAAATCAGGATAATATCATTAAAATATGAGTGATCATAAGACCGCATTCATTGAGAAAATATATCGGGAAAACCATGAAGGTTTCTTGCGTTTCTTGACGCTTAAATGCCATAGCCGTGATGAAGCACAAGATGTTTTGCAAGAAGCTTTTCAAAAGCTTATCGGTCATGATGCTTTAAGCCAGATGGAAAATCCAAGAGCCTATTTATACCGCACCGCCGTCAATATCATCATTGACCGCCACCGTAAAAATCAGCATCAAATAAAATTTATACGGGACAGCCTTGCCAGCGCAGATATTTCAGCCCCCAGCAGCAGCACCATTCCTCCCGAACGGCAAATGGCAGCAAAACAGGAACTCGCTGCACTATATAAAGCTCTTAATGAGCTGCCTGAAAAATGCAAAAAGGCTTTTCTACTGCATAGAGAAAAACAGCTAAAATATAGTGAAATAGCTGAAAAACTAGAAGTTTCGGTGAGCATGGTTGAAAAATATATGATAAAGTCTTTAAAGCATTTAAGAAAAAACAGATAAAATAATTGAGGTAAGCTTGCTTACAGCCGTTTACCTTATATAGAACGAAATAATGAATTTGAAATGGTAATGAAAAAAAATTACGAAGAAATGCTAGATGAAGCTACGAAATGGTTTATCCTTATGCGGGCGGACGAGGTTTCTGATGAGCGAGCAGAAAAATTCTGTGCGTGGGTAGAGCAAAGTGATGATCACCTTACCGCCTATATTGATATTGGCGGGTTTTGGGATAAGCTTCCTTTAGACCAAGAATTAACCTTGGAACAAAAGCAAGATAATATAGTGCCTTTTAAAAGCCCCCCTATTCAAAAACCATCTGAAGTGAAAACCTCTTGGTATAGCTCTCGAAATTTCCACTCTATTGCAGCTTCGATAGCAGCATTATTTGTTGTTGGTTATTTCTATAGTGGCTCTTTATCCATGGATTATTATTCAACCGAAATTGGGGAGATTACCGATATTGTCTTAGCCGATGGCTCTCATCTTGTGATGAATACAAATTCTGAAATATCTGTTGATATGCAAGATGACAAAAGAATTGTCTATCTTACAAGAGGAGAAGTTTTCTTTGAAATAGCCAAAGATAAGAGCCGCCCTTTTTATGTGGAAACGGATGGGGGACTTGTTAAAGTTCTGGGGACAAAATTTAATATTCGAGATAGAGGAAATCATAGCGATATTACAGTCATTGAGGGTTTGGTCAGCGTGACCGATCATGCAAGGTTTGAAGAAACAAATTCTATTTCTTTACCTGAATATAAATTAACTAAAGATCAAAAATTTATTCTCGGTGATGAAAATTCAGAAAATAAAATTCAAATTGTAAAAAGCAGCCAAGCCGTTTCATGGCGTATGCGGCAGCTTATTTATAATGGGCAGACATTTAAAGAGCTTATCACTGATCTAAACCGTTATTATAAAAAACAAATCAAAATTGGCGACCTTGATTTAAATAATATTAAAGTCATCGCTACGGTAAAAATAAAAGATCAAGAAACAACTTTAAAAGCACTGGCAAAAAGCTATAATATTACTATTGAGCATGTATCAGGAGATGTAATTTACCTTTATTCTCAAAAAAAATAAAAACAGCTCTAAAATAAAAATATAAGGGAGTATTTTTAAAGTTTCTATCAGGGAAAGGTCGCTAAAAATTGAAAGCCTTGTCTTTGGGCTTTTTTGGGTGTTTGTTTTTATTTTTGAAGCAAGCAGCTATAGCTTTGCACAAAATAGAACGCCTGCCTTTATAAAAAAACAGCTAAAGCAAAAATTTAATATTGCTTCAGGCTCTCTTTCTACAGCTCTTTTATCTTTTGCAGCGCAAGGGAAAATTTCTTTTTTTATTCAGCAAAAAGATACCGCAGGAAAAAAATCCCCTGCCGTGCAGGGTTTGATGACCTCAAAAGAAGCTTTGATATTATTATTACAATATTCCGATCTCGGTTTTGAATATATTAATGCAGATACAGTTTCTATTTCTTCCGATCTGCCTAAAATAAAATTACCTGCAAAAACTGTCCCTTTGCAGAGCCTTAAAAAAATCCCGCAAGAAAACCAAGATGAAAAGCGAGCCATTGAAGAAGTCATTGTTACCGCCCAGCGCAGAAAACGTAATATTCAAGATTCGCCCCTTGCCGTCTCTGTCATAAGCCCCCCCGCCATTCGGCAAATGCGGCTTCATAATATAGAAGATATTTCCACAAGAATTCCAGGGCTTACCGTTTCCAACTTTAGCTTAGGGCAGCCCACGTTGCATGTACGGGGCGTGGGATCAAATGATGATGGTGCTGCGCTGGATAATTCTATCGTAATGTTCATTGATGATGTTTATGTGGGGCGGATTACGGCAATAAATATGAATTTTTTCGACCTAGAACGCATCGAAATTTTACGCGGCCCCCAAGGAACATTATATGGCAAAAATGCCATTGGCGGCGCAGTTAATATCACCAGCAATAGCCCTTCGGAAGAGCTTTCAGGATATGCTGAGATCACTTTAGGTAATTACAACAGATTTGACAGCAGGGCAATGATCAGCGGTGCAGTTTTTGAAGATAAAATTTTGGCAAGAATTGCTTTTCATTCTCATAAAAGGGCGGGCTGGCAAGGCAATATTCTTTACCCAAACCTTAAACAAAATGAAGAAAATACCCTGTCAGGAAGAGGCCGTCTTCGTATTTTTTTAACAGACCATATTACAATAGATTTAAGCAGCGATTACAACCGTGATGATACAGGAAGCACGGGACGCATTCCTACTGTGGGCAGGGTGCCGCTTCAGTTAAAAACAGATCAAAGCTTTATAAAGAGCCGCTACGCCCTTCCGACAGAGATCTTTAAAAAACTTGGCGGCTCTACCGATAATGCGGCAAATAGTGACCTAGGATTTACCAAACGTACGAATTGGGGGGCAAGTAGCCGCCTGAAATGGGACGGTGATGCAGGGGTATTTTTATCCATTGCAGCCTACCGTAAAAATAATTTCACATGGACGGAAGATGCGGTAGGGCTTCCCGCCTTTATGACAGATCAAAAGGTTAATTCTCATGTACAAGAATATCACTGGCAATATAGCCAAGAATTCCGCTGGCTAACCCCAAATAATGAAAAAGGGGCTATTCACGGTATTTTAGGTCTTTATTCTTTAATCGAAAATACTCATAGAACCGAAACATTTATCTTTCCAAAAGACCGCTCAAGCACAGATCAAAACAACCGTACAGATAGTTATGCGGCATTTGGCGAAATATCATATGGGCTTTCTTCTGCTCTTGAAATTACATTTGGCGCAAGGCTGACCTATGAAAAAAAGAAAATGTACCAAGAAAATATTATAGGGTCACATAAAGCTATTTTACTGGAAAGCTTTACTGTGCAAAATAAAGGGAGCTGGACAGATATTTCCCCTAACCTTACCCTAAGTTATCAAGCCAATAAAAACAGCCTTTGGTATGGTAAAATTTCAAGAGGTTATAAATCTGGCGGCTTTCAAGGAGCTCCCGCAACAAAAGAAGTTGCCCGAAGAACCATTGAGCCAGAATCTGTCTGGAACTTTGAAATTGGGCATAAAACCCAGTGGTTTGAAGATAGATTACGGCTTAATTTAGCAGGTTTTTATTCAAAATATTATGATCTTCAAGTCGTCCAATTTAAAACAGAAAACCATTTTGGTTTTTTTCAAACCAGCAATGCTGCCTCCGCTTCTCTTAAGGGAATTGAAGCTGAAATTACAATGAAGCCCTTTATAGGGGCTGAGTTTTTTGCCTCATATGCTTTTTTAGAAGCCACATATGATGAATTTAACGATTATACAGGCAGAGACTTTACAGGAAACTACCTACGCCAAGCCCCAAGACAATCGCTTTCTCTCTCTTTGTTATTAGAAAAAAACCTCTCAGAGGGAAGCCTTCGCTTTAGAGCTGATTACCGCTATCAAAGCAAAACCTACCGTGAGCCTGATAATGATATTACGATCCAGCCTGCTTTCAGCCTGATGGACGGCTCTTTTGCCTACCAGCCGCAAAATGAAGCTTGGGAAATAATGCTCTGGGCAAAAAACATCTTAAATGAGCGTTATATTTCTCATATTTATAATCTTGGCGGCAATGATTATGCTCTTTACGGCACGCCCCGCACCTATGGGATAAGCTTGACGTTAAATT
Source organism: Emcibacteraceae bacterium (assembly GCA_016744185.1). Classification (GTDB taxonomy): domain Bacteria; phylum Pseudomonadota; class Alphaproteobacteria; order Sphingomonadales; family Emcibacteraceae; genus Pseudemcibacter. Next base: position 25,433 of record JADGEY010000013.1, read on the forward strand.
TTTAAGGTTAAAATTATTTAAACATTAGAAATATAAAATTATTTATTATCAGTATATTAGAGAGCCTATGATCCTTAATCCTTAAAATAATGTTAATTTTTATTGAGGTATTTTAAAGATCAGCCGTTAAATAAATATGCAGGTAAAAAAATCATAATGCCCTGCAACGATAATAATAAGATTACATTTATAAATACATTCAGGAGGTCACTATGAAGTCAGGATTAAAATCAGGCGTATCAACCGCTATACTTATGATGTTAATGTCACCAGCCGCAATGGCGCAAGATACTAAAGAAGGCGATAATAAAAACTCTATTGAAGAAATTATTGTAACGGCTCAAAAAAGATCTGAAAATTTACAAGATGCCCCTCTCGCAATTACAGCGATTGCAGGAGGCATGCTCAGAGAAGATGATATTTCTAATCTTCAAGATATTGGCAATAGAACGCCAGGAATGACTTTTGCAGCCTTTAGTCCAGGGCAGCCTGAAATTGCTATTCGGGGCATTGGCAGTAAAGAAGACGGCGCATCAGCAAGCGCATCTGTGGTTGTGAGCGTGGACGGCGTTTATATTGCTGCCCGTACAGCGCAAGTTTTCGATATTTTTGACTTAGAACGTGTGGAAGTATTACGCGGACCGCAAGGTACTCTTTATGGTAAAAACACTATTGGTGGCTCTATCAATTTTGTAACGACCAAACCAACAGAAGAAACTGAAGTCCGCATCCGCCAGACAATTGGTGATTATGGACGTTTTGATACAGGCGGCTTAATCAGCGGTGAAATTGCTAAAAATCTATATGGTAAGGTTTCTTTCAGCCGCCGTAAAGTAGGGGGTTACCACAAAAATATTCTTAGAGATTCTAAGAGTTTTGGTAAAATGATGGGCGGCGGAACAACATTTGCGTACCGTGCTATGCTGCGCTGGCTTCCAAGTGAAAATCTAGAAATTATTTTTAGTGCGGACGGCGCAGATGATGATATGGGCGATTCGAACCGTGTTCCTGTTGGATCATCTGGACCGCTTCATAATTGTGGCTGTGCGTCTGATCCTATCGCTGTTAAAAAAGCTCTAGGCGGTGGAAATTCTGCCTTTGAAGCCTTGAATGATACGGAAGGTTACACAAGAAGAGATGTTGAAGGTTACAGTCTTAAAATGAACTGGGATTTAGATTTTGCAACATTTACTTCTATTTCTGCCTATAGAACCAGTGATTTTGATTGGCTGGAAGATTCAGAAGGTCTTCCTATGTCTAAAGTCTTCGTAGCATTTAATGCCCCCGGAGGACCAGGCCCGAACCTTACCGCTGCGGCTGGCAATGGATTTGCATTTGATGTCGATGATGCGGCGATTGAAGATACAAAACAGATCACTCAAGAATTTCGCCTCACATCAAATAATGCAGAATATTTTAACTGGGTTGTTGGCGCATTTTACAGTTATGAAAAAACAAACCGTACAGAAAACTACCTTTTCCCTTCTCTAGGGCTTCTTATCGGCGGCAAGAATGTACCAAGTGATATGTCTTCTGTTCAAACAAATACCTCTGATTCATACGCTCTATACGCTGATGGCTCTTACAATATAACAGATGCCTTCACTGTGCGTGGCGGACTTAGATATTCATCTGAAACAAAAGATATGACGGCTGCAGGCATTGTACATTCTGGTATTGGCTTGCTGATCAAACCTTTCGGCAAAGTCGGTGCAAAAGACACATGGGATAATGTTTCATGGCGCTTTGTTGCAGATTATGCGATTTCAGATGATGTGATGCTTTATGGGTCGGTTTCAACAGGCTTTAAGTCTGGCGGCTTTACAGGTTCAGCTTCTACAGCGGCGCGCGCTACAACGCCTTTCTCCCCTGAAACAGCAACGGCCTATGAAATTGGTTTAAAATCCATGTGGTTTGAAAACCGTCTTCGTCTTAATATCTCGGCTTTTAAAACCGATTATAAAGATCTGCAAGTTACTCGTTTTTTCCAGCCTCAAGATTCTGGCTTTGGTGAATTTATCACTGAAAATGCAGGGGAAGCGGACATTAAAGGTCTAGAAATAGAATTTACAGCTTTAATCACAGAAGGCCTAGAGGTTGGCGGAACATATGCTTATCTTGATGCTATCTATACTAATTTTACAGGAACGCCAAGCATCGGCGGGACGGGTGATTTTAGCGGCAAGATTTTACGTCAAGCTCCTAAAGATAGCTATAGTCTCTATGCAAAATACACGCAGGAGCTTCAGAGCGGCGGCAAGATTTCTGCAAAAATCTCGTACCGTCACCAATCTTTAAGTTATTATGATCCTGATAATAACGATCACGCAACGATTCCTGCTTATGGTATTTTAGATGCCCGTCTTGCATGGACATCAGAAGATGAAAAATGGGATATTGCTCTTTGGATGAAAAACATGGAAAATACTGAATATAGAACCCATGTCTTTACCCAGCGCGGCGGCAGAATTGCTTTTGCATTATTCGGCGCACCGAAAACAGCTGGCGCAACGGTGACTTATAATTTCTAAATCTTAATATTATGGCTTGGTTGCCTTATGGATATAAATATGTAACAATATTTCCATAAGAAGCCGAGCCATAAATATCGGTATAATAGAGCTTTTCAAAAAGCCTTTCTTCAAGATAGAACTTAAACATAGAATCAGGGTTTCATATGTCTAACATCGAAAGTGAACGTTTTTTAAATCATGCGGGATTTATTCATTATTCTAAAATAAAAAACCGTGTTAATTTTTGGCTTACAATTTTGCTTTTAAGCAGTTACAGCGTCTATGTAGGCGCTATGGCGTTTGCCCCTATATGGATGAGCAGCCCTCTATGGGACGGCAGCACCATAACTACCGGTATATTATTAGCCATCATATTACTTTTTTCAGGTATTATTTGCTCAGGCCTATATGTCTTATGGGCAAACAGAGTTCTGGATAAATTAAAGCAAGAATTACTAAAAGAATTTGGTCATGAATAAACATCTTAAAAACACGGCTCTTACTCTAGGGGTAATCCTGTCATATTTTATCTCTAGCAACGCCGTCTTTGCAGCGGTTATTGAAGGTGAAGTCCAAAAACAAGCGATTAATTACACCGCTATTTCCATGTTCTTGGTTTTTGTTCTTGCCACTTTATTCATTACCTATTGGGCAGCGAAACAAACCAAAAGCAAAGAAGATTTTTATATTGCAGGCGGTGGCATTAAACCATGGCAAAATGGAACAGCGATTGCGGGGGACTTTATGTCTGCGGCAACCTTCCTTGGCATTACAGCGGCAATTTATGGTTTTGGGTTCGATGCTTTAATTATGGCAGTTGGCATGATGGTCGCATGGCCTATTATTTTATTTGTCATTACGGAACGGCTCCGAAACCTTGGTAGTTTTACCTTTATTGACGTGGTTTCTTTCCGCCTTGATAAACGTCCTATTCGCATTTTATCCGCCGTTGGCTCATTATCTGTCGTGGTTTTTTATCTTATCGCCCAAATGGTCGGAGCGGGGAAATTAATCCAGCTTCTCTTTGGACTGGATTATATATATGCTGTGATTCTCGTCAGCGTTCTTATGATCCTTTATGTAAGCTTTGGCGGCATGCTCGCCACCACATGGGTACAGCTTATTAAAGCCATCCTACTGTTAATCGGCGGCTCATTCATCGCTTTTATGGTTATGAAAAACTTTGATTTCTCCTTCGAAGCGATCTTAAAGTCTGCCTCTGAAATTCATCCAAAAGGAACGGCCATTCTAGGGCCAGGTCAATGGCTTAAAGATCCTATTGCGATTATTTCTATGGGGCTCACCATGCTCTTTGGCGTGATGGGTCTACCTCATATTTTAATGCGTATTTTTACCGTAAAAGATGCAAAAGATGCCCGTAAATCTGTTTTTGTTGCAACGGGACTGATGGGGTATTTTTATCTTCTGATTGTTATTATCGGCTATGGCACAATTCCTTTCATCATGGAAAATCCTGACTATCATAATAGCGACGGCAGCATTATTGGCGGCGCAAATATGGTGGTTCTTCATGTGACCCATTTTATGGGCGGTGATATTATGTTTGGCTTTATGTCAGCCGTTGCCTTTGCCACTATTTTAGCAGTTGTTGCAGGGCTTACATTATCTGGCGCAACAACGGTTGCCTATGATATTTATGCAAAAACCATCAAAAACGGCAATGTTAGCAGCGAACAAGAAATGATTGTATCACGCATTGCGACTTTTGCTATCGGCGGTCTTGCCGTCGTTCTTGGGATTGCCTTTGAGCATGAAAATATTGCTTTTGTCGCCTCAATGGCTTTTGCGATTGCAGCAAGCGTGAACTTTCCGATTTTATTGCTCGCTATTTACTGGCGAGGGCTTACAACTAAAGGCGCAATATATGGCGGCATTACTGGGTTAATATTATCTGTCGGTTTAATGATTTTAGGCCCTTCTGTATGGGTAAATGCACTGGGTAACGCAGAAGCCATATTCCCATGGTCATATCCAACATTTTTTTCTATGCCTATCGCCTTCTTTATCATTTGGCTTGTTTCTAAATTAGATAAGAGCAAGCAAGCGGAACTTGAAAAATCCAAATTTGATGACCAATTAATCCGTTCAGAACTGGGCATTGGGATTTCCAAAGCAGCAGATCATTGATAAAAACCAAAGCAGCAGATCACCGATAAAAGAGAGATACCTCTACCCATCAATGAAACTAGCCCTCTCCTCTAGGATTCATTGTGCGTTACTGCCCCTTTTTTCAAGGGCATAAAAATTACCAGCCTGTATCAAAAAATACAGGCTGGTAAAATAATACAGGCTAGATAGATATTAAAACGAACCCCTTAAGATGAATCTCTAATGCCTTCTGCTTCTAAGAGCGGTAATACAGTTTCTGCAAAATACGGCAATTCTTCTGCATAATTTACAAAGGATAATGTCGTTCCTGCAAACCCAGCCTTATAAAGATCAATTAAACCTTTAGCCACAACCTCTGGCGTGCCAACTAAAGGTACGCCGCCATGCCCGCCAGCAAATCGTTTCCTTAGACCTTGCAGCATTTCTGGTGGGAAGGACTGAGCATGCTGGAACATGAGGTTAATAATATTATCAACCGCTGCCCAATCCGCATTGTCTTCGGCATAATATTTATGAAATTCATCCGCTTCTTTTTGGGTGGGACGGCATACTATATAGGAGAAAGTGAGCATATCAATTTCTCTCCCTTTTCCTTGTGCCTGCGCCTTTAAATCCTTAATTTCCTGCTCTGATTTTTCCAGTTCTATCATAGAAGTAAAGAGAAAATTCGCATTGGAAGTCGCAAAGTCACGACCTTCCTGTGAGCCAGCGGCATTAAAGATCGGTACATTATTGCGCACGGGGCGTGGATTGCTATAACTGTTTTTTAAGGTAAAAAATTCCCCGTCCCAGTTAAAGGGTTTAGGTTCTTGCCATAGTTTGGAGGCAATATTAAACCATTCCTGCCCATACCGATAACGGGTTTCGTGATCATCGGGTAGGTCTAGCCCAAAAGCCTCATATTCTGGCTTATTCCAGCCGCAAACCACATTCAATCCAGCCCGCCCACCTGACATTTGATCGATGGTGGCAATCTGCTTAGCAATAACGCCAGGGTGATTGAAGGCCGTATGAATAGTGGCAAAAACATTGATGTTCTCTGTCTTTGCCAAAAGCCCGGCCGCCCAAGTCATCGTCTCTAGGACGTTGCCATGAAAATCAGTTGCGCCCCCATAGCCTACCCAGCGAGCGATCGGCAATAAAAAATCCAGCCCCACTCGGTCGGCGGTCTGCGCCATCTTAATATTATTTTCCCAACTATTAACCCAGCGTTCTGGTATTTTTGTAACCGCCATGCCACTCGAGCAATTAGCGGAAAATAATCCAAGACGAAACTTATTACGGGTAAATAAACTACTTTGATTTGACATTAATGAACCTCCATTATTTTAATATTTAAAAAATTTAAAATTCCACCTATTGAGCTTTTTCATTTCTCTGATGAAAAATTAATAAGGTAATTTTCTTGCCTGTTTTCTTTATTTATTTTATATTTAAAACTACAGGTATTTATTTTATATATAAAATTACAGATAAAAACAACTATAAGAACAACAATAAAAACAATTTTTATTTTGAGGTAATTTTTAACTCTATATTCCCAAGCTGATTTTGGTTGCTTAAACTACTCGCAATCAATTCACAAAAATCGGTATCACACAGAGCCAAAGGACGCATTAAAAACATGAGCAACGATAAAAAGACGGATTTGGATGAATTTGACAGAAGCTGGCATCTTTCAACAACAGCACGAGAAATTGCCATAACCGAATTGGAATTTTCCTTAATTCGCTCTTATGAAGCTTTTAGCCGCTGGCAGGTAGAAGGCATTGCAGCCGCTTCTGGAAAAAGCCTAAGTGCGAGTGATTGCGCGCTTTTAAATGTCATTGCCATGCGCAAGAGACCAAAGGGCATTACGGAAGTTGCTCGGCTTCTTAACCGAGATGACATTACCAACGTACAATATACGATTCGTAAATTAATGCAGGAAAATCTTATAGAGAAAACCACAAAAGATCGCCGAAAAAAAGGCGTTTTTTACAGAACAACAAAGCAAGGCATGGCCGTTATTGATAAATATGTTTCCATCAGAAAGCATCTGCTGGTTAAATTAACAGAAACAATGCGGGGCTTAAATGTTCAAATGGAAAATGCAAGCCAAATAATGGATTTAATGACAGGTATCTATGAACAAGCCAGCCGTGTTGCGGCAACTCACCGTAAGCCCGTTGAAGAGATGCTTGATTAAATTAATCCATTCATCTTCTTCGCTTAACAATAATATAAGAAAAGATTAGGGGTTATTATGAACATCAATAGACGAAAATTTCATAAAGCGTCAGGGGCGGTGTTGTTAGCATATGCCGTTGGAGGCGACTTACTTCTCCTCAGTCCTGCAAAGCCTCAAGAACAAAAAGTCCCTTATCAAATTTTAACAGAGGAAGAAGCAGGTCTCTTAGAGCTTTTATCAGAAGCCATTGTTCCTGATGCCCAGAAGTCAGGCATCAGCCACTATATCGACCATCAACTGGCAGCTCCAAAAGCTGATAATATGCTGATACTCAAATATCTGGGCGTTCCCCATCCGCAGGTCAATTTTTACAGGCAAGCTCTTTTGGCTTTTAAGAAAAGCTGCCCCCTATTTCAGAAAAAAAACATCACTGATGTCACGGCCTCTGAATTACAAGATTATGTAAAATTGATGATCCAACAAAATCCGCCCGATTGGCACGATGCACCGCCCGCACCTTTTTTCTATTTCACCCTGCGTTCTGACGCAATTGATGTCACCTATGGCACTATGGAAGGTTTCAGCAAGCTTAATATTCCCTATATGGCTCATATTGAGCCAGCAGGAAAAGGCTGGGCATGACTTCAAATAAAAACAGCCCCCCTAATATCACTCTGAAAAAATGTGACGTTGTCATTGTTGGCGCAGGGGCAGCAGGCAGTCTGCTCGCCGCTGGATTGGCGCAGAGCGGTAAAACAACGGTCATTCTGGAAGCAGGCCCCGAAAGAAAATTATCTGATCTGGTCAGTTCAGGACTTCATAGCCGAAAATTAAAATGGTTCGGCTCACCCGTTGAAGAAAGCGGCGATAAACCCATTGGCAATAATTTTAACAGCGGTTATGGCACGGGCGGCAGCGCTCTACATCATTTTGCGGTCTGGCCTAGATTACATGAAGAAGATTTTCAAATGAAAAGCCTCTATAATCGGGGGTTAGATTGGCCATTAACATATCATGAGCTGCGCCCTTATTATGATAGAATTCAAAAACAATTGGGGATTTCAGGGGATAAAATGGCTGAAATTTGGCGGCCGAAAGGCGCAAAGTACCCCATGGATCCCGTCCCCACTTTAGCGCAGGGCGAAGTTATCGCTAGAGGGTTTAAAAAACTTGGGCGCAAAACAGCCCCTCTTCCCATGGCGATCAATACAGATGAATATAACGGGCGAGACCCTTGCATTTGGGACGGCTGGTGCGATGCGGGCTGTCCGACCGGTGCATTGGCAAACCCCCTTGTTACAACTTTGCCAGAAGCATTGAAAAATGGTGCGCTCATTCGCCATAACGCCACTGTCTGCCAAATATTAACAAATGATAAGGGTGATAAAGCCACAGGTGTGATTTACATAGATGCTGATGGGCAGAGAATCATGCAGCCTGCAAAACTTGTGATTCTAGCCGCTTTTGCCGTTCAAACGCCCCGCCTGATGTTACTCTCTGCCAATGACGCGCACCCTAACGGATTATCCAATCAAAACGGTCTTGTGGGCAAATATCTTATGAGCCATACGGCTGGGCTGATCTATGGTCTTTTTGACGAAGAAACCCAATGTTATCTGGGGGCGGCAGGCGGTCAGCTGCTTAATCAAGACCATTATGATCAAAAAGATAAGCGAGCGAAAGGCTTTGGCAGCTTTCAATGGATGATCGCACAAGCAACAAAACCAAATGACCTTCTCGGTTTTGCGGGCAGCAATACGGCTCTCTTTGGTGATGCGTTAACTAATTTTATGAAAAAAGCTGCCCATGGTTTTGCAACAATGACCGCCTGCGTTGAAGATTTACCCGTTAAAGAAAACCATGTCCGACTGTCAGAAAACACCGATAATCATGGCTTACCGCTTGCCCATACTCATCACAATAGCCACCCAGATTCTAAAGCTTTATGGCATGCGAGCCTTGAAGATGGAAAATCTGTATTTAAAGCCGCTGGCGCAGCAGAAATATGGACAGGCCCAGAGGGCGCTATGCATATTATGGGCGGAACGGTCATGGGCAAAGATGCAAAGCGTTCCGTCACAGATTCTTATGGTAAGTGTCATGAAATTGACAATCTATTTATTGCAGGTTCTGGATTATTCCCGACCAGTGGCGGCGTGAATCCAACTTTTACGGTACATGCGCTCAGCTTAAGAGCTGCAGATTTTATCAAAGAAAACTGGTCTAATTTGACATAAACCCAAAAAAATAGATTTAAGAAATAAAAAAAGGCTTCGAGATTTCTCTCGAAGCCTTAAGTTTATCTTGTCTAGGGGCAATAACGAAGCCCTGATCAAGAGTTGAGAAAAAATTTAAAATTTTCTTTTAACGCTAATCGACCATTCCTGTGGACGGGCATAAACCGCTTCATAAACGCCTGGTGTAGAATTATCACCTGCAACCAGATAAGTTTGATTGGTCATGTTACGAACGCCAAGCTTAACTTTCCAATCACCAGCATCATCTTCAAAGATCAAAGCCAGATTAAGCAGAGAAAGCCCAAGCTGCACTAAAGATGCAATATCTTCAGGGCGTGTGCCAGTATTTTTGGCATCATTAGCAATTTTACTTGTATAGGAATAATCAAGACGGGGGGTAAGCGTCCAATCAGAACCCAAGGGCATAGTATATCCCATCGCCATATTAACCGACCATTCTGGCGTATTAACCAGTTGATGATCAAGGGTTAGTCCCGCATCAATAGCCTCCGCCGTAAGAGCGGTATATTTAGCGTCCAAATAACCCACCCCAACTTCAATCACCAGATTGTCACTTGGGAGCGCCGTTAATTCAAGTTCCATACCCTTAATTTTAGCAGATGCCGCATTTCTAGTGATAATGCCAATATCCTGCGGGCTGTTTGTCCCTGGTGTCTGCTCATTCACATTAACCTGCATGTCAGTATAATCTGTGAGGAAAGCCGATGCATTCAAACGAACCGTCTTATCCATAAAGCTTGATTTAAAACCAATTTCATAGGCCTTTACAAACTCTGGACGGGCGCTTGGCACGTCTGGACGGGGCGGGAATACTCTTTGAGTATAAGTACCCGCTTTATAGCCTTCAGAAAAGGACGCATAGGTCATGAAATCCTCCGTCCAGCGGTACGCCATATTAACATGAGCATCAAACACTTGATTGGTAATACAAGAATTTTTCTGAGCCTTTACAGCAGCAGAATCACCCGTGGAAATTTCTGCATCACAGATTGCATTAGCGACCACAGGCAGCACAGGAACGCCGACAGGAATGCCAAGCCCATTATCTTGGGCAACGACAGATTTAGGCAAGAATATTTTCTTATCATCCGTCCAACGAGCTCCGATAGTAAGACTGAATTTATCCGTAAAATCATAAGTTGCCTGCCCAAAGACGGCCTTAGATATATTATCTATAGACCCGCCACTATTGAAAACCGACCCAGGAAGCTCAACAATATCAACATGCGTGCCATCTTCTTGGAAATAATATAAACCAGCAAGCCAGTTTAAAGCACCCCCCGCAGCCGTCCCCAAAATTTGAAACTCCTGCGTGAACTGAGTTTGCTGAAAATCATTCACAGTCTGTAAAATCAAAAGCGGTGAATGATCAATGTCACGCGCCCAATAACCGCTAACTTCACGGTAAGATGTAATCGATTTAATACTAAGCCTGTCATTGATGTTCCAGTCTAAATTGGCTGATACCCCCCAAATATCCAGATCGGATTTTGGCTCCATCGGGCGGCCTAAAATATTATTCACAAATTTATTCGGCGTTACGTGGGTGCTATATGTTGCAAAAGGCCCTGCAATCCACTGAGAATTCCAGCAGCTTGTATCTTTCAGACGAGCAGGATTAGACGCATCAGCGCAAACTGCGCTTGGTGTTACTAGTCCATGACGGTTGTTAAATATAGGTATTGCACCATTAATGACCAAAGGAAAAAATTTGCTTTCATCAACGCCGATTAAGACATTCGCAGCAGGCTCTTCTCGCTCCCGCGTACCATCAACCGCAATGTTAATTTCAAAATTATCCGACGGTATAATGCGGAACGATGCCCGCCCAGACCAGCTGTCTTCTCCTCCTAAAGAAGGACCGCCAGGGATTAAGTTTTTAACATAGCCGTTTCGTGTTTTACGTGACCCAGAGAAATTCGTCATAAACTGATCAGAAACCGGGACATTTATTCCAAAACGCACATCTGTTCTATTTTCACTGCCAATCGTTACCTCACCGTAACCTTTTAATTCTTCGTGAGGTTTTCTGGTCGTGACGCTGATTGCTCCACCGATGGTATTGCGTCCAAACAACGTACCCTGCGGCCCTTTTAAGACTTCAACCCGCTCCACATCTAGTAAATCCATCACCCCCCCAACAGACCGAGCGATATAAACACCGTCCAAATAAAGACCCACCCCTGGATCTGTTGCTAAAGCCCAATCGCTTTGACCAATGCCACGGATATAAATCGAGGCGGAAGAGCTGGAGGCGGAAATCGCTGCTGTATTATCAAAAACCAAATTAGGGGTAAATTCTCCAATCTCGGAAATATCAGAAATCCCCCGTGCCTCGAGCCCTGCACTAGAAAAAGCTGTAATAGATATTGGTGTTTCTTGTAAGTTCTCTTCACGTTTTCGGGCTGTTACGATGATTTCTTCTAAAAAGGCATTCTTGTCTGCGGCAGGTTTTTTATCGGCTTCCTGCGCCTGAACCGATACTCCCTGCATCATTAGACATAATACACCGATTGCAGCACCATATTTTATAGTCTTTAAACTTGTTGTTTTTTGATTTAATAAATTTATTCTCTTTCCGAAACGACCTCTTTGCATCCTAAACATTTTATAGCTCCCTGTTTATGGTTTATGTTATATTTAAAGTTATCCTTGTTTTTATCATTAATTTTAAGTTTAAAACATCATTATAAATTGTCAATAAATTATTTAATATCTTTTTTTAAAAAAGCCCTAAATAGCTTCAAGCCCGACCCCGTTTCCTACTCAAGTAAAATACCTCGGTAGTGATTTATTTTTGCGTTACACTCTAATAATTCTTGTTATTATTTCAACTATGAAGGGGGAGGGCTTTAATAATATATTAGACTTTGCTATCTTTTCTTGACAATTAAAGAGTATACGCATTCCTTGTATATTAAGCCTAGTGTTTAGACATTTTTATGGTTGCCCATATGATCCGTAGCAGTCTGCATTATGTGGATTGAAAGAAACGCAGACCAAGTAGTAACTGACCCCCAAACCCTCTATAAACTGTAAATCACACAACGCTTAAATTTACACCTTATTAGAAGGTTAGATAATTTATAATATTACATAAATCAGATTTTAAATTAATATTTGATTTACCTAAAATATAAATAATTATTATAGTTAACGTATTCGTAACTCTTTGTGGTCTATATATTAAAAACAATATTTATTTAAAAATACATATTGGATAAAAAGTATAGAGTAATAGAATATTGGGGGCATTTGTTATTTCCCATATTCTTGATAGAGTAAGGTAACATTACAAA
>JADGEY010000140.1 GCA_016744185.1 Emcibacteraceae bacterium
GCTGTGGATAAAGAGGATTAAATTTTATCCACAGTTAATCCACAAAAAATTAAAATGCAAATATTTTAAAGAGTTTTACAAGAATAACATTTTAAGAGCTTAAAGAATAAAGAGTATTTTTTAAATGAATAGGCTTAAAGAAGGGGATAAGTTTTTAATTATCTTTTTTATCCTCTTTTTTAGGCAGGCATAAAGAATTTTATCCAGAGCTTAATAAAACTATAATTAAAAATGAAGAGGGTGTATAGATTTAGAGCTAAAGATAAAAAATGCTCTTTATCCTCATTATTAAAAAACCCTGTGGATAACATATTTTTAAAATCAGTTTTTAAGGATAAAACATGCAAAAAATACATCTTCACCTTGTCTCGGATTCCACGGGAGACACTTTAGATCAGGTGACAAAAGCCGCTTTTGCTCAATTTGCAGATGTTGAGGTGGTAAGGCATAATTGGCCCATGATCCGAACGCCCCGCCATATGGAAAATATTATTCCAGAGATAGAAGAAAACCCAGGGGTTGTAATGTTTACTCTGGTGGATAGAGCAATTGAAGCTGTGCTTATAGAGGCCTGCGAGCAGCATAAATGGAAATATGTTTCTGTACTGCGGGGCATTATTCGCCAGCTTGGCAGTATTTTAGGGGTAAGAGGGACAAGAATTGCAGGGCTGCAACATCAAATGAATGATGAATATTTCGACCGTATCGCAGCGATGGAATATACTTTATCCCATGATGATGGGCAAATACCAGATGGCTTAAATCATGCAGATATTGTGGTGGTTGGCGTTTCCCGAACGTCAAAAACGCCGACCTGTATTTATCTAGCGAACAAAGGCTATAAGGCGGCGAATATTCCGCTTGTGCCGCAATGTCCTTTGCCTAGCGAACTTTTAGAATTAAAAGATGTTTTTGTGGTCGGGCTTGTTCATGGGGTTGATCATCTGGTGCAGATTCGCCGCAACCGTCTCAATAGCCTTAAAGAAGGAAAAACAACCTCTTATGTTGATATTGATTCTGTAAAACAAGAAATTAGAGATGCCCGAAGGCTCTTTTCAAAAATGGGCTGGCCTGTGATTGATACAACTCGAAAATCTATTGAAGAAACAGCGGTTTCTATTCAAAAACTAAAACAAAGATATGATGAAGAGCGGGAGAATAATGCAGCACAATAAAAAACTTATTCTTGCCTCTCAAAGTAAAAGCCGGCTTAAAATATTAACAGATGCAGGGCTTGATATTACAGTGCAAAAGCCAAAAATCAACGAAGAGAGCTTGAAAAATTCTTTTTTAGATCAGGGAATTTATTTTCAAAAGCTTGCAGAATCTTTAGCAGAAGTAAAGGCACAAAAAATATCAGAAGAAAACCCAGAAGCTTACGTAATCGGCGGCGATCAAATTTTACTCTGCAGCGAACATATGTTTTCAAAAGCAGATGATGTAAAAGATGCTCGGGAACATTTACGGTTTTTTCGGGGGCAGAGCCATCATCTTATTACAAGCATTGCTTTGTTAAAGGCAGGACAGCTTATTTGGAGCTTTACTGATATTCCAGAATTAACCATGCGAGCTTTTTCAGATGAATTTTTAGAAGATTATTTAAGTAAAAATGCTGAAGCAATTAAAAATGCGGTGGGCTGCTATTATTTAGAAGAAGCGGGCATACAGTTTTTTGATAAAATAGAGGGGGATTTTTATTCAATTTTAGGGCTGCCCCTGCTGCCGCTGCTTGCCAAGCTTCGGGAATTAGAGGTTATAAAAACATGACAAATACTTTAAAAGCAGGGGTCATGGGCGATCCTATTGGACATAGTCTGTCACCAAGGCTACATCGTTTTTGGCTTAAAAAACATGGGATAGACGGCACATATGAGCCGTTTCATATAAAGCCTGAAGATTTAAAAGAAGCCCTAAAGTCCCTTCATAAAAGAAATATTAAGGGCGTAAATCTTACGATTCCTCATAAAGAAGCGGCGATGGGGTTTCTTGATGAAATTGATGATAAAGCCCGTAAAATTGGTGCGGTCAATACGGTTATTGTAAAAGAAGATGGCAGGCTGCTGGGAACAAATACGGATGGGGACGGTTTTTATAATCATTTAAAACAATCATCTACTTTTAAAGCAGAGGGCAGGGCGGCGGTCGTCATTGGCGCAGGCGGCGCAGCAAGAGCTGTTCTAGCCGCTCTTCTGAGTGCGGGAATATTAAAAGTAACCTTGGTAAATCGTACAAAATCAAGGGCTGAAAATTTACAAAAAATATTGGGTGATGAAAGAATAAAAATAGCGGATTGGTCTGATAGAGCGTCTATTTTGAAGAAATGTGATCTATTGGTGAACGCCACATCATTGGGCATGAAAGGACAGCCTGATTTAGACTTAGATTTAAAGTTTTTACCGTCCACTTCCATTGTTTATGATATTGTCTATACCCCCCTTCAAACTAAACTTTTAAAAGAAGCAAAGCTTAAAGGCTGTCAGACCACCGACGGTCTTGGCATGCTTCTTCATCAGGCATGCGGCGGCTTTAGGGCGTGGTTTGGGGGTACTCCTAAGGTGGATGAAGAGCTAAGAGAATATATGTTGAAAGCTTTAGAAGAATGAAAATATTAGGACTTACAGGCTCTATTGGTATGGGGAAATCAACGGTTTCTAATTTTTTTAAAGAGGCAGGAATAGCCGTCTTTGATTCAGACCAGAGCGTACATGATTTAATGAATAAAGGCGGAAAAGCGGTAGAGAAAGTTGCGAATCTTTTTCCAAACTCTTATGTAAAAGGGGCAATAGACCGCCAACTATTGGGCGCAAATATTTTTAAAAACCCAGAAGCTTTAAAAAAACTAGAAAGCATTCTTCATCCTCTTGTTTTTAAAGCCCGAAAAGAGTTTTTAAAAGAGATGAAAGAGCAAGATAAAGAGCTGGTTCTTTTAGATGTTCCTCTTCTTTTTGAAACGGGCACAGACAGTCTTTGTGACTATATTTTAGTTGTTACCGCCCCTGCGGAAGTTCAAAAAAAACGTGTCCTTGCCCGTCCAAATATGAGTGAAGAAAAATTTAATTCTATCTTGGCAAATCAGATGAGAGATGAGATAAAAAGGCAGAAAGCGGATTTTCTTATTTTTACCGACAAAGGTTTTGAAAATGCAAAAGCCGAAACCTCTAAAATAATAGCAAAGCTGACCCATAAAACTAGACCAAAGGCTGCTTTATGATTGAAATTGTATTTGATACAGAAACTACAGGCTTTGATCCTCATAATGGGGATAGGATTGTTGAAATTGGCTGCGTGGAAGTTGAAAATTTTCTTCCTACAGGTAGAATTTATCATCAATATATTAATCCAGAACGCTCCATGCCCCCTTCTGCCGAGGCGGTTCATGGGTTATCAGCGGCTTATTTAAAAGACTTTCCAACATTTGCAGAAATTGTTGGTGATTTTATGGATTTTGCGGGAGATCATAAGCTTGTTGCCCATAATGCAGATTTTGATATGCGTTTTATCAATTATGAAATTCAAAAACTAGGCTTTAAGCCCTATCCTCAGAATCGTGCAATAGATACGCTTGCACTTGCGAGAAAGAAATTTCCTGGATCGCCAAATACCCTTGATGCTCTTTGTAAAAGATTTAATGTGGATAATGCGAGCAGGGTAAAACATGGCGCGCTGCTTGATGCAGAGCTTCTTGCAGAGGTTTATTTAGAGCTTATGGGCGGGCGGCAGAGCGGATTATCGCTCGTCGATGAGAAAGCCAAAAAAGAAGCCTTAAAATTAAAAAGGTCTTTTCGAGAGCCGAGAGATCATACAGCTTCACAAGAAGAGCAAGCACGTCATGTTAAATTTGTAGAATCTCTAAAAGATGCTCATTGGAGCCAAGCTTTCATAAAAAAAGCCCCTTAAAAAAGGAGCTTTTTAAAATCATAATGATAATATTTTAATTTACAGCAGTGGAGCTATCTGCTTCTGCGGCTTGTTGTTCCATTTGTTGCTGATAAAGAGCAGCGAAATTCATCGGCTCTAGCATTAAAGGAGGGAAGCCACCATCACGGGTAACATCGGCAATGATGCGGCGCGCAAAAGGGAAAAGAAGGTTAGGAGCTTCGACCATTAAGAAAGGCTGCATATGTTCAGCAGGGACGTTCTTAAGACCAAACAGGCCTGTATAAACA
>JADGEY010000141.1 GCA_016744185.1 Emcibacteraceae bacterium
GTTCCAATTAGCTAAAATAAAACAAATGGCTAAACAATAAATGAACTAGTTATCTGGTACAGCCCCAAAAATTATTTTAAATATATTTTTATTTGAGAAAAAGTGGAAGCGATATGCCGTTCTAATAAATTGCATGCCGCCTCAATATCGCCTGTGCGCGCCAGTAATAATAATTCCGAATGTTCCGCATGAGCCTTGCTTGGTGCGCCTTTATGGAGGAGTTGCTGACGAACGTAGCGGTCTGTATTATTATGCAGCATTTGGAGAAGCTTTATACTAAAAGGCTGTTTTGCAGCTTTATAAAATTGATAATGATAATTCCAATTTAAAGCTGTCCATTGATCAATGTTTTTTGTATTTAAAACCACTTCGTCAAACTTTAATAAAGCCTGTTCGGCTTCGTCAAAATCGCTGTCTTTCATGTTTTTGAGGGACTTTTTAAGTAGGTTACATTCAATCAATATTCTAAGGTTAAAAAGCTCACTTGCTTCTGCGAGGGATAGTCCTTTAACCACCCCTCCCTTGTGAGGAATTATTTCAATAAGCCCTTCGCCTTCTAATCTTAATAACGCCTCTCGCACAGGAATGCGGCTTGTCCCCATTTCTGTGGCTAGTTGATCTTGCCGCAGCTGAAATCCAGCTTTGTAATCATCTGCAATAATACGTTTTTTCAGTTCTTGAAAAACGCTATCAACAATGGTTGTCTTGCGAAAGGGAAGTTTGGACAATTGTAACTCTATTCTTTAATTTTATATACTTTGCTAAGCATAACCCATTATATCGCCCAAATATAGCATGTTTTTACAATTGTATAAAATTCACGGGCGTAAGAGCCTTGTTCTCTTGATCCATAGCTTGATCCTTTGCGTCCGCCGAAAGGGACATGATAATCAACGCCAGCGGTTGGAAGGTTAACCATGACCATGCCTGCCTGTGATTTCTTTTTAAAGTCACGGGCGTATTTTAGGGACGATGTACAGATTCCTGCTGACAGTCCAAACTCTGTATCATTGGCGGTCTTTAGGGCTTCATCATAATCAGAAACTTTTAAAACGCTGGCAACAGGACCAAATACTTCTTCTTTATTGATCCGCATATGGGGTGATGTATCAATAAAGAGCGCAGGCTGCATATAGAAACCTTTTTTATCGAGGTCTAACCTTTGTCCGCCGCAAACAAGCTTTGCACCTTCTTTAACCGCAATATCAATATAATCTAGATCTGACTGTAATTGCTTTTCATCGATAACTGGACCAATTTGAGTGCTAGAATCACGGGCATCACCTACTTTTAGAGCTTTGGTCGCAGCGGTTAGTTTTTGGACAAATTCATCATAAATCCCTGCGGTTACAATAAAGCGGCTTGAGGCTGTGCAGCGCTGTCCTGTGGAATAAAATGCGCCTTGTACTGCGCAGTTTACCGCCACATCAATATCGGCATCATCAAGGATGACAAGAGGGTTTTTACCGCCCATTTCTAATTGCACTTTTGCGCCTCGGGAAGCAGCTTTACTGCGAATATTTTCCCCCGTAGCGACAGAGCCTGTAAAGCTAACCGCACCGACTTTATCCGATGTTACAATGGCTTCCCCAACAATTCTACCTGCGCCCATGATAAGATTTACCACGCCTTTTGGCAAGCCTGACCGTGACAGAATTTCGATAAGTGACCATGCGGATGCAGGAACAAGCTCGGCAGGTTTAAAAACAACTGCATTTCCATAAGCTAGAGCAGGAGCAATTTTCCATGCAGGGATGGCAATTGGAAAGTTCCAAGGGGTAATCATGCCGATTACTCCGACAGCTTCACGGGTCACTTCCACATCAACTTCGGGGCGGACAGAGGCAAGAATTTCGCCGTTTAGACGAAGGGCTTCGCCCGCGAAAAATTTAAAAACCTGTCCTGCGCGCATGACTTCGCCTTTTCCTTCGGGCAGTGTTTTTCCTTCTTCTCTAGCAAGAAGATCACCTAACTCATCCGCACGGGAAAATAGCTCATTTGCGACAAAATCTAGAATATTAAAACGTTCTTGCGGCGTGGAATCGCCCCATGACTGCGATGCGCTATAAGCCGAATTAATAGCCCTCTCTGTCTGGGCAGCGTTAGCGGACGCATATTCACCAATAATATCCGAAATATCTGAAGGGTTGATATTCTTCACATAATGATCTGCGCTAATCCATTCACCGTTAATATAATTATCAAATTTAGTCATATTTTTAAGCCTTTTAAAATTTATAAAGTGGTTATTTTACCTGAAAGCCACCAGCATAGGGATCACGGTCATCAACAAAGATTGTATTAAGTCCTGTGACCCTTGCCCATCCTTTAATGCTGGGTATGATAGCATCATAAGAGCCTGCGGTGGTTCTTTTTTCTATACGTCCAACAAATTTACTACCGATGATGCTTTCATGAATGAATCTATCGCCAGCCTTTAATTTTCCTTTTGCTGCCCACTGCGCCATTCTTGCGCTTGTACCCGTTCCGCAGGGGGAGCGATCAATTGCTCTGTCCCCATAAAACACAGCATTACGGGCATCTGAATTTTTATCAAGCGGAGAGCCAGCCCATAATATATGAGACACGCCACAAACCGTTTCGTCATCAGGGTGAACAGGGTGAATAATCTCATTTAATTTTTGGCGCATGATGGCTGAATATTTAAGAATATTCTCGGCGGTAAAATGATTTAGTCCATTATAATTTTTTTGCGGGTCTAATATGGCATAAAAATTACCGCCGTAAGCAATATCAAAAACCAATTCACCAAAATCGGGGCAGTGGATCACAATGTCGCTATGGGCTAAATAACTTGCTACATTATAAAGGCGAACCCATTCAACGTAAGAGCCTTTTTTTTCATATTCGGCACGAATAGTGCCCGCAGGGACTTCTAAATTTAAAATGCCTTCTACCTTGGGGATAATAATGCCCTGTTCAATTGCTGCTGTAACCGTTCCTATTGTGCCATGTCCGCACATAGGCAGGCAGCCGCTCGTTTCAATGAATAAAATTCCTGCATCATTTTTAGGGTCAGCAGGATCATAGAGGATCGAGCCCGACATCATATCATGACCCCGTGGCTCGAACATAAGGCTGTTTCTAATCCAGTCATGATTTCTAATGAAGTCTTGACGTTTTTCGCTCATGCTTTGCCCTTTAAGTGTAGGTTTGCCCTCTATAATAACCCGAACAGGGTTACCGCAAGTATGGGCATCAATACATTTAAACTGGTGGCTCTTCATGTGCATCTTTCCTAAAAACTAAAGACCATATTTTGAAAGATCAGGGCGTGATGCAATTGATTTTTCTGTAATATCAATCACTCTTTGACGCTCGCTACCAGTCAATGTAAGGCGGGGCGCACGGACGACTTCAGAGCCTCGTCCACAAATTTCTTCGCATAATTTAATGCATTGAACCAATGTGGGAATTGTATCAAGATGAAGAAGAGGCATGAACCAACGATAAATTTCTAAGGCTTCTGCGTATCTTCCTTGCATAGCAAGATCATAAATTGCCACAGATTCTTTAGGGAACGCACTTGTTAGCCCAGAAATCCAACCTGCCGTACCCAGCATTAAGCTTTCAAGAGCAATATCATCAACGCCGCAAAATACAGTAAAGCGGTCATCAAAGGCAGCATAAAGATCAGTGATACGCCGTGTGTCTTCTGTTGATTCTTTAATCGCTACGATATTTTTTAAAGGGCTTAGTTCCTGCATCATATCAATTGTAATATCAATGCCATATGTAACAGGGTTGTTGTAAATCATCACAGGAAGATTAATGGATTTCGCAACGCTTTGATAATGGGTAAGTGTTTCACGGCGGCTTGCTTTATACGCCATAGCAGGAAGAACCATAAGACCATCAATGCCGATTTTTTCAGCATTTTGAACGTATTTTATTGCGCTGCGAGTCGTAAATTCTGATACGCCCGTCAGAACAGGCACGCGCCCCTTAGAAACTTCTACAGCGCATTTAAGAACTTGCAGTTTTTCATCTGCGCTTAAAGAATTATTTTCACCGCAAGTCCCCAAAACAATAAGACCATGTACCCCGTCTTTAATAAGGTTATCATATGTTCTTTGTGTAGATTCTATATCTAATGCGCCGTCTTTTTTAAATTGTGTCGTCGCTGCGGGGTAGACC
>JADGEY010000142.1 GCA_016744185.1 Emcibacteraceae bacterium
TGACATTACTTCGTATTCCTTATTTTAGACTTTTATAACTTTTTTGTCCGGAATAGTGTAGCCATATCACTTTTTGACATAGCCTAAAACCCGGGCAAGATGCTCTTTTGAAATAAGAGGTCCCATTGTTGTCGCTGGGTCTAGTCCGCTGCCAACTTTAATGTTACGGGCATATTCTATCAATCCTGTTAAAAGATCATCATAAATTTCTGGCGCAGCAAAAAGTCTTGAACCTGCTACACACACTTGCCCTGCATTTGAAAATATTCCCGCTCCAATGCCGGCGATGGCTTTTTCGAGATCGGCATCTTTATAAACAATAACGGGTGATTTCCCGCCAAGCTCAAGGGTGAGTTTCTTCAGGTTCCCTGCCGCAGCTTGAATAAGCTTCTTTCCTGTGGCAGTTGAGCCTGTAAAACTTACCTTTTGTACAAGAGGGTGGTGAATAATTGTATTTCCAACGATCATTCCATCGCCTGTTACAATATTAACAACACCATCAGGAATGCCAGCTTGGATCATTAAATGACCAAGATAGAGCGTGGATAATGACGTTACTTCGGAAGGTTTTAGAATAATACTGCAGCCTGCTGCCAAAGCAGGAGCGCATTTCCATGCTGCCATAACAAGAGGACCATTCCAAGGGGTAATCAGACCCACTACCCCAATAGGCTCGCGCCTTGAATATGAATGAAAATCACCAGGAATAGAGATATCCATTGTTTTACCATGGATCTTTGTACACCATCCTGCGTAATAGCGAAAACTCTCGGCTGCAACAGGGATTTCACCATATCGTGCTGCTCCGTAAGGCTTGCCGCCATCTAATGTTTCGAGGAGGGCTAATATATCGGCATTCTCGTCGATCAGGTCAGCAATTCGCCATAAAATACGGGCTTTTTCGGTGGGGGTTTTGCCGCACCATCTTTTATCGTCAAAAGATTGGGAAGCTGCCTCAATAGCTTTTTCAGTATCTTCTTTTGTCCCCGCATAAAAGGAGGCAAAGACTTTCCCCGTTGCAGGATTAAGAGACTCAAAAATTTGCCCAGAAGCCGAAGAGACCCACCGCCCATCTATCAACATCTTTTGAGGGTCAGAGAGAAGTTTTGTCACATCATCATGAATTGATTTTGAAGGTTGCATTATTGTGTTTCCATAAATTCGGTTAAAGCCCGCATAACAATCTTATTTTCTTCGGAGAGGCCAATGGTAATTCTGAGACAATTATCAGGCCCGCTTGCACCGACAGGACGGGGAATGATCCCTTTGGATAATAGGAATTTACAGGCAGCATCTGCCGTATGTGTCTCTGATGGTTTGAAATGTAAAAGAATGAAATTAGCAACGCTGGGGATGACTTCAATCCCTAGATCTGTAATATCTTTTGTTAGTTTTTTGAGCCACTCATTATTATGTTTGCGTATCATATTTTCATAATCAGTATCTAAAATAGCAGCGCAGGCTGCGGCAAGGGCAGGGGCGTTGGTATTAAAAGGGGTCCGAATGCGCTGTAAAATATGAATAATTTCAACGTCAGCTAAGACCCAGCCAATTCGCAAAGCAGACAGGCCATATAATTTTGAAAAAGTTCGGGTCATGACAACATTGCTTTGGGTTTGGGCAAGCTCCATACCGCTATCATAATCTTCTACCTCGACATAATCCGCATAGGCACTATCCACAAGCAGTAAAACATGATCGGGAATATTGTCATGCAGCCTCTTTAGTTCCTGCTTGGTCATATAACGTCCAACAGGATTATTAGGGGTAGCAATGGTGATCATCTGCGTTTTATCTGTGATGCGGGATAGAATTTGGTCAACATCAGGCACAAGATTAGGTTCAGGAGCTGTAATCACATCCGCCCCTTGTGCTAGTGCATGAACGCGGCACATGGCAAAAGCATGTTCGCTGATAATAATCTCGTCCCCTTCGCCAATATAGGCGCGAATAAGCATTTGAATAATTTCATCAGATCCATTACCGCACAGAAGATTTTCTTCTGGCAGATTAAACCGCGTAGCAATAGCAGCCTTTAAATCATGTTGTGACCCATCAGGATAACGAAAGAGAGTTAATGCCGCTTGCCGGTAAGCTTCAATCGCCTTGGGGCTGGGCCCTAAGGGTGATTCATTAGAGGAAAGCTTTATCGGATTTTTAATACCATCTAATTCACTTTTTCCTTGAAGATAAGGGGCTATTTTTAAAATAGACGGGCGGGGTTTTACAGGGTTCATATTATTGTCTTTCTTATATTTATGGCTATTTTAAACCGCGCACTGGGGGCGTTAAAATAAATTCCCATGGGCTTGCCATATCTTCGGTAATTTCAACTTCGATGATGGTTGGACCATTATTTTTAAGAGCCTTTTGAATAAGCTTACGTAAATCTTCTGGATTATTTGTTCGGTAGGCTGCTGCACCAAAACTTTCAGAAAATTGGACAAAATCTGGATTATGCAAATCGGATGTAATGATACGGCCCCCAAACCATTCTTTTTGCTGACGCTGGACGTTCCCAAATTTATTATTGTTAAAAATAATAGTGACAAGACTAATACCATATTGAACCGCCGTGGAAAGTTCGGTCGCAGTAAAGAGAAATCCTCCATCTCCTGTGACTGAAATAACAGCTTTATCAGGGTGAGCAACTTTAACGCCAAGGGCTGTTGCATAACCATAACCAAGCGTTCCTTGATAGCCACATGTAATCAGTGAACGGGGTGAATAGGTCGGAAATCCATACCATGAGGTAAAGCCAACTTGCGTAATTTCGTCACAGAAAATCCCATCATCAGGCAGCTCCTGACGGATCACATCAAGATAAGCCATTTGGGGCTGAATTTTTTGAATTTTACTTATGATATTTTGTTTAAGCCCCATAAGCTCATCTTGCCGTGAGGCGCGTTTGATATTCTTGGTTTCAATTTCTGAAATAAGTTCTTTAAGCGAGGTTTTCGAATCTCCAACAATGCCAACCTCTGGAACATTAATGCGGTTAATTTCAACGGGATCAATATCGATGCGAATGATCTTAAGGGCATCATCAACGCCCCAAAATTGTTGTTGCAGCTGAAGTCTTGTTCCAATGCCTAAAACAACATCTGCTTCTGCCCAAAGTTTATGACCTGCGGGATATGTTTGACCAAGGTAATGACGGTCACTGACAATGCCGCGTCCACTGCGGAAGGATACGACAGGGGCTTCTAAAAGTTCTGCAATAGTCTGAACTTCTGCTGCGGCATGAATAGCACCTCCGCCGACAATAATCATCGGGCGTTTGGCATTGGCTAGAAGTTTTGCTGCTGCTTTAACACGGTCTAGATCAGGGGTTAGAGGTGTATTTTTATAAGCTGATTGTAATGCTACATCACTTTGCATTGCCATGATGTCCATTGGCATTTCAAGGGATACGGGGCGGGGGCGACCAGATTTCAAAGCTTTAAAAGCTTCATTGACCACTTCTGGCGCTTGGGACGGATGATTAATACATTCTGCATATTTTGTGAGCGATTTCATGGTTGCCAGTTGATCTGGTAATTCATGTAATTCGCCATATCCTTTACCAATTGATTGGGAAGGGATTTGACCTGTAAGACATAAAACGGGTGTATCTGTTGCGTAAGCTGTGCAAAGTGCAGCTGTGCTATTTAATACACCCGGTCCTGGAACCACAGTATAAGTCCCTACTTTACCGGTTGACCTTGCATAGCCAAAGGCCATGTAGGCCGCCCCTTGCTCATGGCGGGCTCCAATAAGTTTTATACGATCCTTTTCATGGTATATGGCATCAAAAAAATGATCTAACTGGCCTCCGGGAAGACCAAAGATCGTATCAACACCATTATTAATCATTGATTGTAATATGGCATTAGCCCCTGACAAACATGTCATAAAATTCTTACTCCTAAATTATTCTTCTCTTAAAAAATTAGAGAAGGTGGAGGAGGAGGACAAATGATCCTTTTTCATTGCTGCATGAGGAAAAATAATAACAGTTTAGAACGTAGGGGATATGGCTTTTATCTTAAATAATTCATTTATTTTATCAGTGAGTTAAGAGTTTTTCCAGTTTTTATTTTTTATCGGCACTATAGTACTCAAGAATGGTT
>JADGEY010000143.1 GCA_016744185.1 Emcibacteraceae bacterium
ATCATCTTCTATGACACGTTGAGCGGCTTTAATGTAAGGTTCGAAATTAACTGCTTTATTGCTTATTTGAAGTAAATATAAATCAAAATTACTGCGCCAATAAAGACGGATATTATTTTTTGTTACAAGTGGGTTAAATGCAACAGCAATCATACGTCTTTGATAGGGTTGTTTTATTAACCGGTTCAAAAGGGAATATTTTAAAAGAACAACTGTCTTTCCTTTTACATGCCTTTTAGCATAACAAAGGTCTTCATAAAGGGCATCCATTTGACATGGTGGGGCTGAACTTTCTGTATATGGAAAATTACTATTATCATTTTTCATTTCGTGCCTTGTCATTATGAAAGATCAATTTTACTCTTGAATAATTTTAGGCGACAATACTTAAAATTTAGTTTAGGTTTTGTTTTATATGATGTTTTAGCTATGGTGCATCCACCAAGCATTTTCATTAATTGAATAAAGGGGTTTATAATGTAAAATTGCAGAGGCTTTTACAACGGTTGCTATTTGATTATCTAGAATGAATGTTTTATCATTAATATAAACAATTAAAATGGCATGGGCGACGTTAAGATTCATATCTTGCACGACAGCTATTCGCATATTATCTGCCTTAAAACCTATTTTTTTTAAAGAAAAATATTTTGCGATTGCGTAATCTTCACAATCTCCATTTCTTCTAAAAAACTGTTTTAAGGTTGCCCAATAATCATTCACACCCCAATTATTAATATCCGTTATATAAATAGAGTTGTTCATATGATAATTAACTTTATTTAATTTCTCATGCCAAGAAGACTTCTTTAAAGCTTTAAGTAAATAAAGCCATTCTTCTTTAGCACATTTGATTCTTTTTTTATTTCCGCATTTTATTTTAAAATTTCTTGATTTGGATATAAGCGTATTTTTTCTAAGAATAAGTCCAGGCTCATCATAATATTCATTTTTTAAATCTTTTTTATGACGAATAATAGTTTTATTCCATTTACTAAAGGCTTTAAGTCTATTGCTTTTGGTTTCTTTAAAGCCAAAAAGCCCTTTTTCTTTATTAGCGGTATTTTTTGTATAATCTATTATTTTTAAGGGATATTTTTTTTGTTTTTTTAATTGAGACATTGCAGAGGGTTGCAGGTCTTGAATCTTTATTTCAGAAAAATCTTGTTTTACTTTTAAAGTTTTTGAAGGTTTTATAAAAGCCCATGGGGTCCAATATATTAGGAATAATAAAACAACTAAAAAGTAGAACAGCTTTTTGTGCTTTAATATTTTATTTGTAATATCCATTCATTAAACAACTTGTACTATGTTACAGTTATTTAAAAGGTATCAACGTAATATTAACGAATAATTGACAATATGAAAAAAACAATCATTTTTTAATTTAAAATTAAATTTACGTTCTATGATTTCAGCATAAAGTGAATAAAAATATGAATAATTTTACCATTCAAGACCTTTCATTAGAAAAAAGTTCAACAGAAAAAAGATCAACGAAAAAGATTGCCTCCTATATTACGGTTTTTGTTTTAATACTTGTCCTTATTTCTGTATATCTTGCATGGCATCTAACAACTTCAGATATTGAAAGAGGACGTTTAAATTGGCAAAACCGTATGTCGGTTGTTTTAAGCGGAAGGCAAGATGCTGCTGAAAACTGGGTTGATCAACAGAAAAAAGTTTTGAGTAATTTAAGTGAAGAGCCTCGCTTTCGCATTTATTTTGAAAGTGCTTTGGACGCTGCTTTAAACCCAGACCCAAAAAATGCTATTCCTACGGCTCACATAGATTATCTTTCAATATATCTTAAAAAAATTGCTCTAGAACATGGGTATGTTCATAATGTTTCTCCTGATTTTAAAATCAGTGCGAATATTCAAAGAAGCAAGATGGCGGGTATTGCGCTGACGGACGTAACAGGAAAAATTCTTCTCTCTACGCCTAATATGCCTGATATTTCAGAAAAACTGATGGATTCAGCCTTTAAAAATAGTAAAAATTCTACATTAATCTATGGGCCTTACCTTCTTGAAAATCATAGAAACACACCGGTCATTGCTTTTATTACACCAATTTACAGCGTTCAAGATGATGAAAAAAAACAGATATTAGGCTATGCAATTGCCCTTAAACCTTTAACAAATAGTTTCTTTTCTCAGCTTATTCAGCCTGGAGAGGTCGCTCAAACAGCACAAAATTATCTTTTTCGTTCCAAAGGAAATATGATTGAATATTTATCTCCTTTACATAATAAATCAGGAGCCCCTTTAGGGGTTTTTTATAGCTTAGATCAAAATATTCCTGAGCTAGCAGCAGCTTTTGCTCTTAAAAACCCTAAATCTTTTGCGGTAAAAATGAATTATAGGGGTGAAAAAATTCTTGCTATGGGCGTTAAAATTAAGGCGACAAATTGGATTTTACTACGAACAATTACAGAAAAAGAAGCTCTTGGACCTTATAAATCCCGAAGAAATAATATTATGCTTTATTCTCTTCTTGGGATTGTCCTGATTGCGTTTTTATTAATTGCCCTCTGGCGGCATGGGGCATCTGTTAAATTGTCAGAGGCGTTAGAGGAACAAAATCATCTTTTGGTGAAATATATGGAAATTAGCGGTTTTCTTCGAATTGTAACCAATAATCAGCCAACCTCTATTACGGTTATTGACCAAAATGGGAAATATCAATTTGCTAATTATCAAGCATGCATCAATACAGGCGTAAGTGAAAGTGAAATTATTGGCAAGAGCCTTCCTGATATTTTAGAATATTCTCTTGGTACATCAACGCAGGCTGCGGCGGTAGCCCGTAAAATGGAGCATGATTGTAAAGAAGCCGCTCATACAGGTGAGAAATTTACGTCATTTCAGCATTTTGATAAAAATGGTGAAATCATAACCCTCAAAACTGATTTTATTCCTTTCACGATTAAAGAGCAATCTGAAAATAATTCTAGTTTTGAAACTGAAAAAGGCGTTCTTATTGTTGAAGAAAACATTAGTGAACTGGTGAAAGAAAGAGAAAGCCGTGAAATTGCTCTTAAAGCCCTTGTTAAGACGCTTGCGATGATTATTGATGCGCGTGATCCTTTTTCTTCTAAACATTCTGAACGTGTGGCAGAAGTTGCAAAAACCATTGCGCAGCAAATGAGCTTAGATGAAATAGATGTTAATACAGCAGAAATTTCAGGTGCTTTAATGAATCTGGGTAAAATTTTAGTCCCTGTGGAATTATTAACCCGTGCGGGCTCCTTAAATAAAGATGAGATTAAATCTATTCGAGATAGTCTCCTTAAAACCCCTGATATGCTTCAAAATGTTAATTTTGAAGGGCCTGTTGTTCAAACTATCCGTCAATCTCATGCTCATTATGATGGAACAGGCACGCCAAATTTAAAAGAAGATGATATTCTTCTAACCGCTCGCATTGTTGCGGTTGCTAATGTTTTTGTTGGGATGGTTTCCGCAAGATCACATAGAGCGGGAATGGATATAAAAGAGACTGTAAAAATGATTCATCGGCAATCTGGCAGCATTTTTGATCCTAAACCTGTTATTGCATTAATGAATTATGTAGAAAATAAGAAGGGTTATGAAAAATGGCAGATTTTTTCAAGACCTGAAGAAAATATATCAAAAAACTAGGATGATTAAAGGGCTTCTCTTGCCACTAAGTTTTTGAAGCTGTCAGAAAGATTGTGTAAATAGCATTTATTGATTAATTTTCGAATATATTGATATTTGAATCTAGATCGGAGAATGTTATGACAAAAACAAAGAAATCGAAGAATAGAATCCCTCCTAAATTACTTGAAGCTCTTTTAGAGCATAGTGACGGTCAAGAATTATTTGGCAATGATGGATTTTTTCATCACTTAAAACAAGGTCTTGTGGAGGGCATATTAGAAGGCGAGATGGAACATCATATCGGTTATGAAAAGCATGATAAATCGCTAAAACAAGCTGCCAATCGCCGTAATGGTTACTCTAAAAACGCGTCACATCAGGTGATGATACATTAGATTTAAATATTCCCCGTGACCGTTATGCAGATTTTGAACCACAG
>JADGEY010000144.1:0-353 GCA_016744185.1 Emcibacteraceae bacterium
ACCCCATTGAACAAAAATGGGCACAAGCAAAGGCAATTAGACGCAGAAATAACTGTTCAATTCTGGAACTATTTAGAGATCATCAATTTTGAATCAAAATAAAGTCGTCAAGCTATAGCTGAGCTGCCTTCATTAACCTTGCTATGCGCCTGCGGCTTACAGTTTTTCCAAGCTGTGCTAGTTTGCGCTTGATGCGCCTAGAGCCATAAGTCTTGCGGCTTTCAGCTAATATTTGTTTAATCATATCAGTTAATTCCTGATCTTCCTTTTTCCTATTAATATTTGAAGGATTGAGCCACTCATAGTATGAGTTGCGAGATACGTGCAGAAAATAACACATGCTAGAGATTGAA
>JADGEY010000144.1:363-4030 GCA_016744185.1 Emcibacteraceae bacterium
CTCCAGAATATGAATTAACCCAGCTATATAAACTTTTGGGTGTTACGCCAAGTTCACGAGCTGTTTGGCTCATTGGTTGATCTGTTTCTAATGCTAATTTAGCTGAAGATTCCCTGAATTCTGAGGGATATTGCTTGTATTTTCTTGATGACATTACTTCGTATTCCTTATTTTAGACTTTTATAACTTTTTTGTCCGGAATAGTGTAGCCATATCATAAAGCCTAACATATCTTTGGAAGATTAAAGGATTGGAGACGTATATCAACACGATATGACAGATGTTCACACAGTTTTTTCTCTACAATATGCACCACTGCAATCGTTATATGGTGGATTTAATAAGTCCTGACCCTAACAAATTAGGGGCACATCACATCATATAGCCCTTACCGTCTTCTTAAAATTTATGGGCAATTTAAAGTTTATGGGCAATTTTCTTGAAATTTACCAAGTTAAAGCCTTGTATTTTTTTCCTGTTCTCTTGATTATGCTCGGCAATCCCTGCCTTTTTATATTATATTATTCCCTTAACCTATTGTAATAAAATAATAAAAATAATTGGCATAAGAAATGCATCTAGCAGTTAAGATTAAAGACCAATCCAAACGGACAGAAGGACCTTAGGGAGATGGACACAACATTATATGTTAACCTTTCACATCAAACCGTCATGAGACGGCAAATGGACGTGATTGCAAATAATATTGCAAATATGAATACAACAGCTTTTAAACGTGAAAATGTCATGTTTCATCAATATGTAAAAAAATTAGATACTGATGATTCTGCTCGCACTCTTAAACCTGTCTCTTTTGTCCAAGATTACGGCTCTATCCGGTATAATGTTGATGGAAACCTTACGGTAACAAACACCCCCTTTGATGTGGCGTTGCAAGGAAATGCGATGTTTGAAGTACAAAAAGAAAATGGTCAAATAGCCTATACAAGAAACGGTCATTTTTCCTTATCTTCTAACAATACACTCGTAACGACAACGGGGCTTGAAATCATGGGAGAAGGCGGCACGATCACTATTCCTCCGAATGTGATTGATCTTAAAATTGCTTCTGATGGCACGATTTCCAGTAAAGATAACCCCCTCATTGGGAAATTAAAATTAGTTGCATTTAATGAAGACAATAAGCTTAAGAGAATGGGTGAAAATCTTTTTTCCTCATCCACGCCCCCCTTTCCCGCTACTGATTTTGAAATTATACAAGGCGCAAAAGAGAATTCAAATGTTAATCCGATCTTAGAAATTACAAAAATGATTGCCCTTAGCCGTAGGTACACGAGTACTTCTAAAATGATTAGCAAGCTTGATGATCTAGAAAGTAAATCTATTAATCGCCTCGCTAAAATCGGCTAATATATTAATAAAGGAATTATAATATGAAAGCATTAAGCACTGCCGCCACAGGCATGTTAGCACAGCAAACAAATGTTGATGTTATTTCAAATAATATTGCGAATATGAACACAACAGGCTACAAGCGCCGGCGTGCAGAATTTCAAGACTTGCTTTATCAAAATATTGAACGAGTAGGAGCGGCATCATCTGACGCTGGAACGATAACGCCCACAGGCATTCAAATTGGCGTTGGTGTAAAAACCAGTAACGTTTACCGCATTACAGAGCAAGGGTCTCTTGTTAATACCAGCACCCCTACCGACGTTGCTATTAACGGCAAAGGTTATTTCAGGGTGCAATTACCATCAGGTGAAGATGCTTACACCAGAGCGGGGTCATTTCAGTTAAGTCCAACAGGACAGTTTGTTACTCCAGAAGGCTATATTGTAGGGCCTGGCATTGTTATTCCTCAAGAAGCAAAAAACATTACAATTAATCCCGAAGGGGAAATTCTGGTTAAAGTTGATGGGCAAGTTGATCCTCAAAATGTTGGGCGTTTAGAGCTTGCCATATTCGCAAATGATGCAGGACTCGAAGCGATCGGCAAAAATCTTCTCCTTGAAACGCCTGCTTCTGGCGCAGCGAATTTGGGCGTTCCAGGGACATCAGGATTTGGATCAATTGTACAAAATTTTTTAGAAATGTCGAATGTGAATTCCATCCAAGAAATAACGTCCCTGATTACAGCCCAAAGAGCCTATGAAATGAATTCAAAGGTTATCTCTACAGCTGATGAAATGCTTAGCGTTACATCTAACTTACGTTAAATGAAAGATAAAAAGATGAAAAACTTGATCAAATTAGCAATCATTTCAGCTCTTATTTTTAGCGGATTTTTTTCAAGTTACGCGGGTACTTCTCTGCCAGAGCTAAAGGGTTTTGTGAAGGTGTCATCTCAAAATATAACTTTAGGCGATCTTTTAGAAGGACTGGATGTTGGCAGAGATATTGTTGTCGCAAAAGCCCCCACCCTTGGTAAAAAGCTTACAATTTCAGCGAAGTTTATTTTAACGTTTTCTAAAAAACATAATATTAATTGGCGCAATAGCCGCAATATCAAACGCGTAACAGTTCAAAACCCTGCAAAATCTATCCGCTATATTGATCTAAAAAATATTATCAGTAAAAAAATAAAAAGTTCGATTGAAATTTACAATCCTTACAAAATGATTTATTTACCCCGCGCATTGTCGGCAAATGATTTAAAATTATCAAATATTAAAATAGACCGTAAAGCAAATAAATTTACAGTGAAGGTAACTATTCCTCAAAAAGGGACTATAGAAAAAAACCATATCCTTACGGGGCATTTAATTAAAACAACAATGATTCCTTTCTTGAATAAAGATTTTCACGCTGGTCAAAAAATTACCTCGAACGATATTCTATGGCGTGCGATGCCCACTTCCCAAATATCTCGCAATATGATTATAAAATCAAAAGACCTCATTGGAATGACTCCAAGGCGCCGCCTTAAAAGCGGAAGAGTTATTAAAATAACCGATTTAAAACGCCCCACAATCATTAAAAAAGGCGCAATCGTAAGCCTTTCATTTAACGTGCGCGGCATTTCTTTAACAATAACAGGCAAAGCCATTCAAGATGGCGGCTATGGAGATATTATTCCAGTCATGAATTTAAAATCGCATAAAACCCTCCAAGGAATGATTATAAGTAAAAACCGTCTGCGTATTGTCACAGTCAATAGTTTTAACAATAATCAGCTCGCTCACTTAAATTAAGTTTCAAAAAAAGGCAACTATTATGATCCACACAATAAAAAAAATAAAAATGATTAGCATAATTCCTGCTCTTTTTGCTTTAACCGCTTGTGGTGCGTTAGACCGCATTGCTAATATTGGTAAAGCCCCTGAATTGTCCCCTATTCAAAATATGCAGACTGCACCACAGACAGCAACGCCTGATCCCCAGCTTTTAGCCTATAGCCAAAAACTTAAAAGACAGGCGAATATTGTTTCAAACAATGGGTCATTATGGAAAGCCGGCACACGTCATTTTTTCAAAGATCAGCGTGCAAATTCTATTGGTGATATTCTCACTGTAAACATCGTTATTAATGATGAGGCAAAAATTAACAATAAAACCACAAGAACAAGATCTAATACAGATAAAGCAAATCTTGGGAAATTATTTGGTCTTGAAACTAAACTTGGTGAATCAGTGACCCCCGCCGATTTGATTAATTTTGGCAGTGCTACCAAAAATGAAGGCAGCGGAAAAGTTGACCGAAAAG
>JADGEY010000145.1 GCA_016744185.1 Emcibacteraceae bacterium
AAAATAATGAATGAAAAAAAGAAAGCATTATAAATGCCGTTCTAAATCCATTACTTGACCAAATATAAGCACTATTCTAACGCCATAGCTGAAGAGACTCGCTAACTATTGGATAATAGTTAGCTAGTGGTAATTGCAGGTAATAATTTTTTTATATAAGAAAATTATTTTACCACTTGTATAGTATCATTATTGGCTCTATAATAATTTCATGAGCAAAATAGAAAAAACTCTAAAAGAGATGCTAAGAGCACCTCAAAATGTGCATTTTTCTGACCTTTCAAGGGTCTGTGGCCATTATTTTGGTGCGCCACGTAACAAGGGTACAAGTCACCATGTCTATAAAACGCCATGGCAGGGCGATCCTCGCGTAAATATACAAAAGGGTAAAGATGGCAAAGCTAAGGCTTACCAAGTAAAACAAGTAATAACCGCAATTGAAAAATTAAAGGAGAAAGGCTAATGATTGATCACAAACACTATACATACCGTGTCACATGGTCAGAAGAGGATGGAGAACATGTTGCATTATGTGCAGAGTTTCCTAGCCTTTCCTATTTAGCGGAAACGCCTGCACAAGCATTGCATAGTATGCTTGATATAGTAAAAGAAGTTATTATAGATATGGCTGAAAATGGTGAGGATGTGCCTCAGCCATTTTCAGATAAAGCATATAGCGGTAAATTTCAGGTACGTATTCCACCTGAACAACATCGAAATCTTGCTATTCAAGCAGCAGAGATGGGAATAAGTTTGAACCGTCATGTATCTTCAAAATTAGCTTAATTCATGAAAGCTTCTTAATAGCTTTATTGGTGCCGTTTTTTTGTAACACTAGCTAACTATTACCTAAAAGTTAGCTAGTAGCGATCGTAGTAAAAAAACAAGTATTGCAACAGTTATAGAAGGTTTTAACCCTCAATAATAAAAAACACTGGATTCTAACTCGCCAAGTTATATGGTTATAGCTAAAATAATAGCGAGTTCCTTCAGATGATAAAAAACCCAAATCACCCGAAAAAAGGCAGTTCAATAAAGGTTGAACCGATACGCCAGAAAGCAGCTATTGAACGTATCAAAGCTTCCCTATTGCATAATGGAAATTATAGAGATTATTGTTTATTTACGCTTGGTATCAATACCGCCTTCCGAGCCAATGAATTATTATCACTCACTATTGATCAAGTGGCACATTTAAAAACGGGCGATACGTTAGAGCTTAAACAATCAAAGAATAAAAAATACAGAGCTGTAACGCTTAATAAGACCGCTTATGATTCTATACAGCAATATTTAAATCGTGATTGGAATGTAGAATGGAAAAAACATAATAACACCCCCACCCCATTATTTTATTCGCAGCGTGGTGATTGTTTGACTGTTCCGTCCGTTCATAAGATGATTAAATCATGGTGCGGAAATGCAGGGTTAAAAGGTAATTATGGAAGTCATACCATGCGTAAGACATGGGGGTATTGGCAATATAAACGTGGCAAGCCCTTGCCCTTGCTTATGGAAGCCTACGGACATGCCACGCAGCAACAAACCCTTGCTTACCTATGTATTCAAGCCGAAGAAGTCAGAGAAATCTATGATATGGAATTGTGATATAATGATAGCTTGCTATCATTATATCATTTTAAGTTTGCTATGATTTTTGAGTCTGCTATATTGTTATCAATATATAAAGCTAGCAAGCTAGCTTGCTATCAAGAAAGGGTAAAGAATGAAAAAACCATATGTTATTGCTGTTATTGTGCAGAAGGGAGGAGCAGGGAAAACAACCCTAGCAATTAACCTTGCTGTAGCGATGGAAGGAAAGGGAAAGGCTGTAGCGATTATTGATATTGATCAACAAGCCTCTGCTACTAAATGGGGGGATAGGCGAGAATCAAATTCTCCTGTTGTTGTCTCTGCACATGCAGCCAGATTAAAAAGCCTTATAAATGATTGTAAAGAAAATGGGGCAGATTTTGTAATCATTGATACCCCACCACATGCTGAAAACCAAGCACTAGAAGCTGCTCGTGTTGCGGATATTGTTCTTATTCCTTGCCGTCCGTCATTGGTTGATCTTGAAGCTATGGGTTCAAGTGTCAATATAGCAAAAATCGCAAAGAAACCTGCTTATGTAGTTATCAGTCAAAAACCTGCTCGTGGTTCTTTAGCTGATGAAATGAAAGTAGCGATAGAAGATGCTGAAATTGCTCCTGTTGAAATTGGGAATAGAATAGCGTTTGTCCATGCTTATACAATGGGGCAGGGCGTTATAGAATATGAACCGAAAGGAAAAGCAGCTGATGAAATCACGCAGCTTTATAAATTTATCATCAAGTTAAGAGGAAAATGTAATGAACAATAAGAAAAACACACTTGCCGAAGCAATGAACAAAAAGACAAAACCTGTTACAGCAGGGGTAAGTAAAAGGATTATCAGCACAGGCGAAGGAGATAAAAAGCCTCTTTTTATTCGCCTTGACCCTGCTGCAAAAGCTCAATTAGGGATATTAAAAATAGAGCAGGGGGCTTCTAGTGTTCAGGCTTTAATGCAAGAGGCTATTAATGATTTATTCTTAAAGTATGATAAAGAACCGATAGCTTGATATAATGATAGCAAGCTATCATTATATCTTGATTGCAAAAATATATAGTGTTATCAAGCTGTAATTGAGAAGGTATTCAAATTTTATACTATAAAAGTCTGTTTTTATCATATTCAAACCGTCTTTTGCAGAATGCAATAAATGCACCGTCTGGATTCCTAAGCTTTTCTCGTCCTCGATCAATCCACATACCACGCCATTCTTGCTTTAAGTAATAGACATCGAAAGAGGGCGCAATTTTTCTTGCTTTATCATAAGTCTCAGGGTTCAATATAGGAAAATCAGAACTGTTATTGAGTTCGTAGTCTTTTGCCTTCTTTTCTTGTTCAGTATTTCGATTGATAAAAGTAACTATTTTATTTTCATCATCATAATGAATAGAATAATCAGGGATATGATTATGAATTTTATCATCTTCAACAATTTTTATTAGAAGCCGTCTAAATTCTTGTTTATTAGAGGAAGAGCCACTTTTTTTATGAAGGAGTGCAAGAGAAATAGACCATTTTGCTTGTTGACCGCAATGTTTACGTGCTAGATCATAAAACCTACGTTCTAAAGGTTTGCGTAATCTAAAATAGTTTTGGTTATAGGTAAGGACTTCCTTTGCTTCAATTGCGTTGAATACCCAATCAGAAAGGGTTATTTCAATATCAAGCATTCTTCCATCTCTGGTTTCTCGGATTATTTTAACTTTATCAATCAAGCTAAAAATATCAATTTGCTCAACACTTCCAGTATAAATATTGGTTTCGATTTGCGTTCCTTGTAGTCGGTTCATTGCAATTTTTAAACGTCTGTAAGAATCACCGTCTGTATTTCGATTGGTTGCTGTTAAAAGATCATATGCCTGAAATCTTAATGTTTTAGATACCTGTTTACCTTCATTTAAGGCAGCAATTACTTGAGAAATACAGTAAATCAATACATCACGATCATGTACTGTTGCTAATCCATCTGCGCTTGGTCGTACCTCAAGCCATGTATTACCATTCTTGTAATGTCTTCGTTTAAAATCAGGATTAGTTGATAATGAAAAAATAGGATGCTCCATTGATGCCATATCTCCTTTAGGAACGGCATCAAAAATATCACAAACAAAGATGTCGCTTTGTTTTCTACGATCAGGTAATAGGGGACTCGTTTTTTTCGTTGTTTCACACATAAAAATCATTATCGTTGTTTCACACATAATGTCAAAGGGTTTCGTTGTTTCACACATGCTTTATCAAAGATAGATTATCGTTGTTTCACACATAGATTATCGTTGTTTCACACATAAACTTGATTTTTTTACCTATTTTTTCATTGTAGAATCAGTATGTTAGTAGATGTGGATAAATACGTAACACATACATTAACATTATTTATAACACATTAGAGAAATAC
>JADGEY010000146.1 GCA_016744185.1 Emcibacteraceae bacterium
TACTTTATCTTTCGCCTCATCCAAATGAGATTGGTAATAAGATAAGTCATTATCTGAACAAGCGAATAAGCTGGTGGCTAAAACGATGATAAATAGCTTTCGGTACATGTTATCCCCTATTTTTATTATTAATCTATGAATGTTAAATTTCTTCATGAAGTTTAGCTGTTTGATTTTGAAAAGACTATTAAAACATAAAAATAGGCAAATTAATACAGTTGAATTAAAAAGATTTAAAGAAAGCTATTTTTGAAAGTAGTTTGCCTTAAGAAGAATGAGCCTTATATTCTACATTCCAAAAAGGGGCGTAATTTTTAAACATAATTTGTTCATTATAAAATTTAACAATATGTTCTCTATTGATAATAGAAAGTTTTTTTCTTTTTTCTTCATCAAGACATAATGAGGCTATGGCACTAATATAGGCTTCTTCATCACCAGCATCGGTTATGTATTTTTTGCTTTCTTCTGGCATAATATTTTTAACGTCACCAACATTAATGCCAACAATAGGCAGCCCAGCCGCCATTGCTTCTTGAATAGCGATCGGCATTTGCTCTGTGTCCGATGACATGCAATATATGTCAAGATGCCCAAGGGTATGTTCTGGTTTTTCAACATGACCTGAAAGGATTACAAAATCATCTAAATTTAATTCTATAATAAGGCTTTCTAAAATAGCTCTTTGCCGGCCTTCCCCCATAATTAGTAGCTGAATTTTTTTATTGGGTAACTTTATTCGCAATTTATGAAATGCTTTGATAAGACGGGTAAGATTTTTTTCAGGACGAAGGGGGGTTAATGTGCCAATAATAACCTCATCCTTGGCTTTTACAAACCCCTTTATCTTAGATTTTTTAGCTTTTGGCGAGAAACGGTCGCAGTCCACGCCATTGGCAATATAGTTGATTTTAGAATCTGGAAAATGCCAAGCTTTACGGGCAATTTTTTTAAGATTTTGAGAAGGAACAATGATGCCATTGACATTGCGCAGGGCTAATCTTCGGAAAAGATCTCTTCTTAATAATGTTTTATTTGCTTCTTCAGGACCAAAACCATGTTCAAGATGATAATGGGTTAATTTTGGAATAAAGCTTGCTGCGAGCGCCCATTCTATCGATCCCCAATTGTAGGTGAGCAGGACATCAGGTTTCATTTTTTTAAGAATTTCTATATATCTTTGGACTCTTTGAAATAAATTCCCTTTTTCATGATCTTTTATTTCAGCAATATTTAGATCAACATTTTCTTTAATTCTACTTTTGCATTCATAACCACCATTAGTTGAAAATAAACTATAGCTAGCTTCATGTGCAAAATGATTCATGATACATGCAATTCCAATAGGCCCGCCGCCATGAGAAAAAGATGGGATGACATGAAAAATATGAGTTTTATCCAATGTCTTTATACCTCATTCTTAATTGTTTTTTCTTCTATTTTTCTAAAAGCATCTCCGTAATCTCCGTAAATACGCCCTTCTAATGAAAGTTCTAAAAAACGAATGTAATCTGTTTTATCTGTAATTTTTTGACGGGCAATTTGAGTAACCTCAAGGGGGGATACTGCATCTAATCTATATTTATTAATAAGAACAATTATTTCAGCACTAATGCGGTTTAGTTCTTTTTTTACTTTAGGAAGGTCAAGTTCTTTTTCATTTAACATTGTTAGTTTCTTATGTTTGTAATTCATTTGCTTTTTTTATGTTATAGAATATGTTTATAGTGAATAATTTTATTTATAACATGCGCAAGCCAAGGGGCGGTATTTTTCAAGAGCAAAGGATAACATAGTAAAAATTAATGAAGCAAATATTTTCTATAAATTGGAGAAATTTTTTAAAATTTCAATTTACAAAAATTCAGAAAAATGAAGTTTCTGCTAAATATACTATAGGCTTAAGGCGAAATTCTTTGGCTACTATGGTTATTTATTTTATTATAGTAGCTTGCATGATTTTAGGGGGGCTTTTCTTTATCTATGATGTTAAGGACGCTATATTTATTTTTTTCCTTTTGTCCATGGGGTTAATTATTTATTTTGTACGACATTATAGAAAAACAAATCTCAAATTATTTTTTCTAGAATTTAAAGATAATAATTTTAATCATAAATTAGAAACTTTAAATCAAGTTATGCGTGATATTGTAAATAACCCAGAACGAGGATCTGTTTATCTTAATCAAAATCATAAATTACTTTTATGGAATAAAGCTTATGAGAAGTTATTTTATTTTCCAGAAGGGTATTTAAAATATAAAATGCCTTTTTTACAGTGTTTAAAGTTTCATTCTAAGGTGGTTTCTTTAGGTAACATTTCACAAGAAGGTTATATTAAAGAGCAAATATCTAAGCTTCAACAGGATATGGGGGAGGTCAAGCACTCTCATCAAATTAATTTTCATGATGGTACCGAATATAATTGCCAAATAAGTTTAAAAGAAGATCAATCAATTTTTATAAGTTACTCTAATGTAAGTAATGATGAAAAGCAGTATGATAATTTAACAAATTTGCCAAATAGAATTTTATTTAAAAGCTATTTGCACTCAAAATTATTGCAGGCAAATCAAAATAAGACAAAGATTGCTATTATGCATCTTGGGATTGATAGCTTCAAAGATATTAATGATACTTTTGGTTATCATGCAGGTGATCAATTTATTGTTAAATTTACAAATAAATTAAGATCATTCACAGGGGGTAATTGTTTTGTTTCTCGCCTTGGCGGTGATGAATTTGCTGTTGTTAAAGAAGAAAATATTACTAAAACTGAGATGAGAGAATTTGCCAGTTATCTGGTGAAGATGATTTCAAAACCCTTTGTGATTGACGGGCAATTAATTTCTATAAAAGTATATTTAGGGATGGTGTTATGTGATGGACAAGAAGAAGTAGCTGTTGATCAGCTTATTAAAAACGGGACTATTGCTTTGCATAATGCAAAAGAAAAAGATCATGGTACAATTGTTGAATATACAAGCAAAATGCATTCTAAAGTTCTGCGCCGCACGACTTTACAATCAGATATTCATCTTGGAATGTCGACAAGTCAGTTTAGGTTAGAGTACCAGCCTCAGATAGATATTATTACTCGAAAGATTATTGGTGTAGAAGCTTTAATGCGCTGGAATCACCCTATACATGGAAGAGTGAACCCTGAAGAATTTATTGCAGTTGCAGAATTTTCAAAACAAATTATTCCTTTAACAGAAAAACTGGTGCCGGAGGCTTGCGTTCAAAGTAATATTTGGGATTCTCAGGATCTTGATGATATTTGCATGTCCGTTAATATCTCTCCGCTTCATTTTAGGGGTGAAGGACTTGTTGATTTTATAAAATATTGTCTTACTGAAACAAATATTGATCCTATGAGGTTAGAGCTTGAAATTACCGAGGGGGTTGTAATGCTCCAGTCAGAAGATGTGATTAATAGCTTAAATGCATTGTCAGGGCTTGGCATTAAAATGGCTGTTGATGATTTTGGTAAAGGCTATTCATCTTTATCATATTTGAGAAGGCTGCCGGTTCATAAATTAAAAATTGATAAAGAGTTTGTTGATGATCTTGGGCAAAATAAAAATGCACGTCAAGTCATTGATGCAATTATTAAATTAGGTCATAGCTTTAATTTAAAAGTTATTGCAGAAGGCGTTGAAACAAGTGAGCAATTAAGAATTTTAGAAGCTCTAGGCTGCGACCAAGCACAAGGGTACTACATTAGCAAACCGCTTCCTGCCGTTGAAATTACTAAATGGATTGTAGAAAATCGTGGTCGTTATTAAGGCTCTTTTATCAAGAGGATCTTATCAAGAGGGCGATTAGAAGGGTCTGTCAGAAAGATTGTGTAAATAGCATTTATTGATTAATTTTCGAATATATTGATATTTGAATCTAGATCGGAGAATGTTATGACAAAAACAAAGAAATCGAAGAATAGAATCCCTCCTAAATTACTTGAAGCTCTTTTAG
>JADGEY010000147.1 GCA_016744185.1 Emcibacteraceae bacterium
GAACTGGCAGCATAATATGAAACAGGATACACCTTAAATAAGCTGCAAACCTGTCCAAACAAACAGGACCACCTTAGATTCACAAAAAATTTCTCAAGATCATAACCCTTTAACGGTGGGTAAAGCGCAAATGGTTGCGGGCTGGAAGCTTGCGACTGTGATTGTGGGCGTTGCCATTACGCTGCCCGCATTCTTAATCGGTGCAGAAATTATGACATCTCTTGGCACGCAAAAAGGAATGGCGGCGATCTTTACCGCAGGGATATTGCTAGCGGTCATTGCAGGGGGCTGTATGTATATTGCGGTGGTTAAACGAGAAACAACATATCAAATGATTGATGCCCCTTTTGCTATGATGGGCAGCCGTTTTGTAAGCTTTTTAGTTTCCCTAACGTTACTTGGATGGTTTGGGGTTACGGTTTCTTTATTTGGCGATGCTATGGAAAAATCAGTGCTGGAGCTTTTAGCTGTATCATTACCGCTATGGGTTTATATTGGTTTTGGCACAATAATCATGATTTTTACCAGTATTTATGGTTTTCAGGCGATAGGGCATTTAAGTAAAATCGCTGTTCCTTTAATGTTGTTTGTTTTAATAATGGGGCTTTATACCGTGCTTTCGAAATATGGTTTTTCTGGAATCTGGTCAAAAAAAGCGGCAGGAGAAAATAATTTAAGTTTCGGGGAGGCTGTATCCATGATCATCGGATCTTTTATGGTGGGAGTGACGATTATTCCTGATCTTGCCCGTTATCTTAAAGGCAAAAATCAAATTGCAGTGGCATCTGTGGGAAGTTTTGGAAGCTTTTTAGCTTTCATTTTGATCATGGCAGGTCTGCCAGCGATTATGACAGGAGAGAAAGACCTTATTATTACATTTTTTCAGCTTGGATTTGGGTTACCTGCGTTGTTTATGATTATTTTTGCAAGCTGGACAACGAATGTGAGTAATCTTTATTCAGGAGCATTAGGGTTATCACAGAGTTTTCCTTCTCTTTCTAATGCAGCATTAAATATTATTGCAGGGCTTATGGGCGGTTTATTAGCTATTTTGGGGATTATGGATCATATGATTGGGTTTCTTATGACCCTTGGGATTTTCATTCCGCCTATTGCAGGAATTTATATGGCTCATTTCTTTTTAAAAGCCCCCAATTGTGAGGAATTTTTCTGCTGCCGTGCTATGATAAGCTGGGTCGGGGCATCTGGGATAGCGCATTTGACATCATATAATTTCATAACCCTGACGACAGTTCCTGCAATAGATTCAATGTTTTGTGCCGTTTTATTTTATATAGTGCTTACAAAAATTTGTTCTTCAAAGATTGGCTGACAACTTTTAGGCGGCTATTGACCCCTAGTTTTTTAAAAAGATTTTTGATGTGAAAACGGACGGTGTTTTCTGTAATTTCAAGATTTCGGGCGAGGATTTTATCTGCATGTCCTTCGGCAAGCTCGATAAGAACTTGATTTTCACGGCGGCTTAATTTTATTTCTTTTTGGGGTGTTAAGGGGGCTTCTAAAAGCTGCAAAAGATATTTTGCATGATCTTTCTCACAGACCTTTGGCAAAGCGCAATAATGTTTAAGCAGAGGTAAGAGAAAGACTTTCTCATCAAGATAAAGGCGTAAAAACCCTGTGCGCCGTGCAAAGATAAGGCATTTTTTTAGTATTTTTACTGATTTTTGTATTTTACCTGCACCAAAATACGCAATAGCTAATAATAAGGTTAGTTTTT
This sequence comes from Emcibacteraceae bacterium, assembly GCA_016744185.1. Classification (GTDB taxonomy): domain Bacteria; phylum Pseudomonadota; class Alphaproteobacteria; order Sphingomonadales; family Emcibacteraceae; genus Pseudemcibacter. Next base: position 1,739 of record JADGEY010000147.1, read on the forward strand.
CTTTTGTGCGAATTTCATCTGTGTTTTTTAAGATAGCGCATTGTTGTTCAAGTTGTTTTATCGCCTCTTGATAACGCTCCTCTGCAATAAGAAGCCGTACAAGGGACTGGCTTACGCCATAATATTCCCTGACTGAAAACCTAACGCCCTGTGACCTGTCATACTCTTCCATTGTAAGGTTATGCTGCTGAACAAGTTCCCGTGCTTTGCTTATTTTACCGCTGCGGCATAAAAAGTCAATTTTTTGGGCAATGAGCAAACGATTGAGACGTTTTAATCCTTCTCGCCTAATATAAATAGTGGCTTCATTATGCAGAGAATTACTGGCATTAAGCCCTTTTTGTAAAAATGCAATCGAACTTGAGCTATGGTATCCACCCGCATAGATTTCATACCATGCTTCGCCCGTTTCAAGCCTGCGATTAATATCACCAAGCAGCCTCTGGGCGCGGGGAAGGTCATTTATTTCATAATAATATTCAGCCAGAATCACATTTAAAATAAGCAGCATATCTTTATCATCCATAAAATACCTGCGCCTAAAGCCTTGTGTTTTTTCTAAATATTCAAAGCAGCCCTCTAGATCGCCTTCTGATATGGCGATGGTGCTAAGATGAAGATAAATATAGACTTCACCAAAAAGCTGTTTTTGCTTTTGAAAATATGAAATCGCAACGGCAGCTATTCTTTTCGCTTCTTTTAAATCCCCTTTTTGAAAATTTTTGAGGCATAAAATAGTATAGAGAAAACCTATTTGCGTTTTATCTTCTCGTTCAAATTTTTTCAAAGTCTTGGTGAGCTGATCGGTGGTTTCTTTTTTTAAAGTCGTGCCTTTATAAATTGATAATGTTGATGAAATAACCGCTAAATCATATTCTAGCTCAGCAGATTTATCAAATTCTCCGAGGGCTATATTTTTAGATATTTTTTGGTAGATATGCTGCGCTTCATTAAGCTGCCCATCTTTTAAAAGAACAAGAGCTTTGAGAAGATATAGGCGGGGGTAATTAATGAGCGTTTCTTCGGGAATAAGGCTATGAGCTTTTCTAATTCTGGTCATGCCTTCTCTGTTCCAAAGCAAAATGCCGCCTGCTTTTTCTAAATTTTCGGCTGCAAAATCAGGGCGGCCTCCTTTTAAAGCATGGCGGATAGATTCTATAAGATGCCCTTCTTTGAAGAAATATTTTGAAGCCCTCAAATGTATTTTTTGACGTTTTTGCGGAAAATTTAATTTATGATAATAGCTTATTGCATCATGAAATATGGGGTGAAATTGGTAGTAATTGTTATCAGGGTTTGTTTTATTAAGGAGAGGAGAGAGAAAGTTTAATGTGCTAATGAGATGATTATTTTCATTCTTACCCCGAATTTCATCTAAAATATCACCGCTAAATTCTTTTAAAATGCTTGCATCAAAAAGCATTTCCCGCTGCGGAGCTGACAGAGGCGTTAGGATATGTTCATTAATATATTCGGCGGTTGCTTCTTCTTGACCAGTATATTTCTTAATAATTTTATCAGGTTCTTGCTCCCTTGATAATTTATTTTTGATTAAACGTAAAATGACAGCCCAGCCAAGGGATTTTTCATTAATTTTCAAGAATGAAGAACGGTCTAAAGCTGCGTCAAAGAAATCCTGTATTTCAAAAGGAGTGAATTTTAAATCTTGGCTGGAAATTTCATTCACGTGACCTTGAACCTTTAAAGCTGAAATTTGCAGATGATTAATATTCTGGGTAGAAAGAACAATATGCAAATTTTTCGTAGAATATTTAAGCAGAGGTTCAAGCACGAACTTTAAAATAGGTTGAGGCAAATTTTCTATATTATCAAGAATAAGAACAGTTTTTTGTTTATATTCTGGCTGATACGTCTGGATCATGCTTATGATGGTTTTGGGGTCTGATGAGAGGTCTATTTTTTCTATAGGAAGCTCTTTAGGATCAAAATCTGCATCAGATGAAAAAACTGCATAGGCTAAATAAAGCAGAAATAAATGAATGTTTTTATCGTCATTATCAATATTCAGCCATGCGGTGGGGTAATACCCCCATTTTTAGAGGGAGTTTTAAGTAGAGCAGGTTTAAGCCGCATATTTCATGTGCTGCTCAAG
>JADGEY010000148.1 GCA_016744185.1 Emcibacteraceae bacterium
TAAATTCTTCTGTGTATCGTATATGTTTACTCATCTTAAACTCCTTGCTTCATTATTTACCATGCAAGGTGTCTACAAATCTAGGGGCATCTCAAGGATCACATCTGAAAGAATAGTGAAGCATAATAATTTCGACAGATATGTTGCTAGTATTCTTTGTTGTTCCCTGAACATGAAAACTTCCGGCAAGTTATTTTTGATTTTATCTATATTTTTTGACTTTATATTTTGTTGGATAATATTATTTACTTAAAATATCTTCGGTATTATTCAGTTAGTGCAAAGGCTATTCAAAGCTTGCATAAATGAGAGAAAAGCTAAATATTTTAGGAGAGACTTTACGTAAAATACCCTATTATTTAGAAAATAAACAACTAAAAATAGGTCAAAAATAGGCCAAAAATAGGCCAAAAATAGGGAAGTTAAATACCATGGAAAAAAATAATAAAACACGCAAATTTGACGTGGTCATTGTGGGCAGTGGCATTAATTCATTGGTTGCAGCAGCCTTATTGTCTCTTAAAGGGCATCAGGTTTGCATCTTGGAACGCAATGATTGGATTGGAGGGTGTATTAAGACGGCAGAAATCACCTTACCTGATTTTAAACATGATGTATTTTCAAGCTTTTACCCGCTTTTTGTCACTTCACCCGCTTATGCGGAATTAGGCGATCTTTTGCATAAACATGGTTTGGAATATATTAATACAGATAGCCCAACGGCGGCCATTATGCCAAGCGGTAAGAGCTTTATCTTAAAAAGATCCAGACAAGATAATTTAGCAGCACTCTCGATAGATGACAGGGCGGTCTATAGGGATTCAATGAAAGATATCGAACAAAATACAGATATTATATTTGGATTATTAGGCACAAATTTATGGAGTTTTGGAGCGGTAAAATTATTGACGAAGGCATTCTGGAGCAGAGGGTCACAAAAAATGTCCCAGTTTTTTGGAACGTCCATGGAAAATTGTAAAGATTGGTTAGAAAATAATTTTGAATCCGACGAAGTTAAAGCCTGCATCGCTCCGTGGATTTTACATACAGGTCTTGCGCCCAATAGCCCTCTGTCCTCTCTTATGGGTAAATTAATTTGTTTTACCTTAGAGGCCGCTGGAATGCCCATTGTAAAGGGAGGCAGTGCAAATTTCGTCAAAGCCTTCCGTTCTTTAATTGAGGAAAATGGCGGTGTGTTTTTGACCAACCAAGATGTGGATAAAATTATAACACAAGGAAATAAAGCCACCGCAGTACGTACCACAACGGGTGAGATATTTTCAGCCCGTAAAGCCATCATCTGTAACGTGACCCCAACCCAGCTTTACGGTGAACTCCTCAGCGGTACAACATTACCAGAGAAGGTGAAAAAAGATGCAAAAAATTACCATTACGGCAATGCTGATATGCAAATTCATTTGGCCTTAGAGGGCTCGGTAGAATGGACTGATAAAGCCTTAAATGATGTGGCAATGGTGCATCTCACCTCAGGAATAAATAGTATATCTTGCGCAATTAATGAGGCCGAACGAGGACTGCTACCAAGGGAAGCCACGATTGTTGTTGCTCAACCCACAATGTTGGATCCTAGCCGCGCACCAGAGGGGAAATCGATACTTTGGCTGCAATTACAAGAACTCCCCTATCATGTGAAAGCAGATGCCGCAGAAGAAATTAATATTCCTGCAGATGGCATGTGGGACGAGTCCTTAAAAGAAGCCTATGCCGATAGGATCATCGACCGGCTTGCTCAACATATCCCAGAATTAAAAAATCAAATTTTAGCCCGTACAATTTTAAGTCCAAAAGATTTACAAAGCAGCAATAAAAATCTTGTAAAAGGCGATCCCTATTCTGGTTCATGCGGTATTGAGCAATTCATGTTATGGCGTCCTTTAAAATCCACTAAAAACCACAAAACGCCTCTTAAGTCTTTATATCACATAGGCGCCTCTACCCATCCAGGCCCTGGACTCGCGGGAACGTCAGGATATCTTGTGGCACAAGAAGTTAAATGATCTATCTAGGATCAGAACCTATTAAATTTTAGAGTCTGGTGAGTTTTGGAGAGGTTTTTTTCTTAATTCTTTAAGAAGTATAGCATATAAATTTGCTTTACGGTTATTAAACCTAAATTCACATTCTTTCCTAAATTCACATTTTTTTAAGTGCAAATAAAAGACCTGCTCAGCAAGCCGTTTAAACTGGGCGAGGCTTCTTTTAGCAAAGCTCCAGAGATTTTCTGCTCCATTTACATGGCACCTTCCTCATGCGAATTCATTCTTTGAATGGTGCTGCCCTTTAGAGTTTTTTCTTGTATTGTGCTCAGTGGTCTATCACGTGATCTCTACCCACGATCTCTACATAGACCTTGCCGTCTCGTTTTAAAAGCCCAAATACAGGTGTCTTTCCTGCTGCACCTCGCCCTCTTTGGGCTTGCACCAAAGCAACTTTCATCCAGTTCAAACCTCCCCGCAGAAGCCCTAGGGCAAGCACAGTGCTTTAAAACATTGAGACGTAATTTTGCATATATTACTTTACAAGAACGATGAGAAATAGGGCTGATTTGATGGGTTTCATAGGTATTTAAATCCATTGCAAAGCACCTTAAAAGATGCCTGAATTTACCCTCCGAAATATGAGAGTGGTTGTAATGTTTATTTTTGTTTTTATTCATAGTGACTTAGACTAACATATTATAGTCTAAAGTTCACCTGATCCTATTATATAGATAATCATACTTTTGAAGTCCTTCCGAAAGGGGGGAATTATCGATTGATTTTAAGAATTTTTTATAAATCATTATTGCATCTATGTTATCGAGCATAGATGTATGGTTGGCACCTTTAACAACCATCAGTTTTTTATTTTCAGATGTGCTGACATTAAAAAGTATTTTGGAGAATTTAGCCGGAACTTTTTTGTCATTTTCTGCGCCAATAATAAATAAGGGGCCATCATAATGTTGAGAAACAATGGTTTTATTATCTATAGTATCAAAAGCGGCATCTTTTTTTACACTAACAAATAATTTGGCGTACCATGGCATCTTTTCATCAATCCAATCATCAACATTAGTTGCTGCGCCCTGAAGAACTAAAGCATCAATTTTTTCTCGTTTAGCAAGTTCTCCTGCTACAAAACTACCAAGAGAATAGCCATGTATAATTAATTTTTCAATATTTAGACTATTACGAAGGAATTGAATTTTCTCTAGAGAGTCTGAAATAAGATTGGCAATGGTCGCTTGTCCATCACTGCCCCCTAATCCACGCCGATCGAAGATAACAATATCTGTTTCCAGCTTGACTAGTTTTTTAAAGAGTTTGACAGCACTATCCGATATTTTCATTCCATTGCCTGGGATGTAAAATATAACATCTTGTGAATTTGGGTTATCAAATAACAGTCCTTTTAAGGTTGCTGATTTGTCATTTGTCACCATTTCTAACGTTTTTAATTTATGTTCTGGGAAGGAATTTTGCCATTTTTCTAAATCCGTTTGATTGAAATCGGTTGTGACTTTATCTTGTAATATGAATTCACTTTCACGGATATGTGCGGTGCAGCCTGTTAAATAGATGCTCGCAGCAATTAATATTAAAACCTTAAACATTTTATTTTCCTTAAATTTATTCTACATTTAATAAGTGTAGAAATTAGATATTTTGACACGGATTTTCATTTTTGCCACATTTTCAAATACTTGATCTTGAATAATAGAATATTTTCGCCCGTTTGTAAATTATACAAATCTGGAGAGTTCTTATTTTAGGCGATAAATATTTAAGAATCCTCACGCTCTACCGCACGCCAGCCTATATCTCTTCG
>JADGEY010000149.1:0-1595 GCA_016744185.1 Emcibacteraceae bacterium
CTTTGAAGGGCAGTCCGTCTGGATGAAAAGCCCAAAATACCATGCTATTTATACAGGAGGGAGCTGGGAATATGGCATTATGAGAGGAAATGAAGTTAGAATTTGGGGGCAGAAAGTTCTGGCTAATCGGGGGAGCGCTATTTCTGATGTATCGGGGGGATCAAATATTGATACTGAGGCACGAGCTGCAATTAACGCTCTAGTTTCTTTATGCCGTGCTCATGGTCTTCTTGAAACTTAATCAAATATGGGGCTGTATTCGGTGCTATATATTAAAGTCATCATGACGGGAATTATGAGAGGGATCTGTCTATAATTAATAAACAAGACCATTTTATCCCGTATTTTGGGTTATTTTGAGGGAATATAGCTAGTCGCTTTAACGATTGATAATAGGGGGTATTATTTTAATTGCTGTAGGTAAAACAACAAGTTAAAGGTAAGTCTAATTAATTTTTTACTATAGACCCTTAAATATTTAGTAAGATTGATTTATATCAAGTGTACTTTTATTATAATTAATGTATATATGGCTTCACATAAAAACAATGTAAATTTTATAAAAAGTTGAAGTGAAATGATTAAAAATATTCTTTTAGGAACAGCATGTTCTCTTTTATTTGCATCTTCTGTTCTTGCAGATGATAGCAAAAATTCAAAAAATGATAATCGGTGGTATGCTGGATTAGATGTGGGTTATAGCCTTTTAGGTAAGGAAATGGGTAAAAATTCTATTTTCAATCTCTATACACATTATAAGAATGCAATGGTAATTGATGGGCGTGTAGGATATGATTTTGGAGTTTTCCGTTTCGAGGGTGAAGTTTCCCTGCATAACCATAATGCTAAAAATTTTGCAGTTGTAACAGCTGGAAACCTTGGATTCGGCAATAGCCCAGCTGTAGGCAAGGCTAAATTATCAAGCTTTATGGTGAATGCTGTTTTCGATTTAGGCGGTAAAGATAGTAAATTTGAGCCTTTCATCGGTATTGGTGCTGGTTTAGGAGACTTGCGGTTAAAAAATATTCGTTCTGGCGCTGTTAATTTTGTAAATGGTGATGCTAGTGTTATTACATATCAAATGTTTGCTGGTATAAGATATGCTTTAGCTGATAATCTAAATTTGACAGCTAAATATCGTTATATGGCAACGCCAGATACAGATTTTGTGAATGGGCAGGGCATTAAATTTAAAACCTCTTATGATGTTCATGATTTTATGCTTGGTTTGTCTTATAAATTTGGCGCAGCCTCTAAACCAATGCCTGCTCGTGTAATACCTGCACCAGAGCCAGAGCCTGCACCAGAGCCAGAACCAGAATTCATTCCGACTCCAGAGCCAGCTCCAGAACCAGAGCCTGAAGTTAATTTACCATCTTTCAAAATTTATTTTGATTTTGATAGTTCAAAATTAACAGTTGAAGCGGAAAAAACTATTAAAGAAATTTCTAAAGTTATTTTAAGCAACGAAGGCTCTAAGGCTAGTCTTGCTGCGCATACTGATACGTTGGGTACAATTAAATATAATACTCGCCTTGGTATGAAACGAGGGGCAGCTGTAAAAGCAGCTCTGATAAAACAAGGCATTGATTTAA
>JADGEY010000149.1:1604-3797 GCA_016744185.1 Emcibacteraceae bacterium
TTAAATATAATACTCGCCTTGGTATGAAACGAGGGGCAGCTGTAAAAGCAGCTCTGATAAAACAAGGCATTGATTTAAGACGTATTTCAGTTATTAATAATGTTGAAGAAAATCAAGAAGTTGTAACAAAAGACAATGTTAAAAATAGTTATAATCGCCGTGTTATAATTATTCTATTGAAATAATTTATTAAATGATAAAACGGCGCTTTAGAAATAGAGTGCCGTTTTAAATATTATTTTTGAGACTATCAGATATTTTGTGTAAATAGCTGTTTAATTATAACTAAACTTAAGGCGTTTAGCTATACCGGATTTGCAAGAGAATATAGGGCAAAGCTCTTATGCTTTAATTGGTGTTGGTCTGTTATTTTTATCGGTTGCAACCATGATAAAGTCACTATCAGCGCAGAGATTTCTTTCTCCTGTTAAAGGGTTCTCTCCCCACATTTTTACATTTACAACGCAGGATGTACTTCTAATTTCAGTCGTTGTAGCAGCAATGTCAATAATCTCGCCTTTTTTGATGGGGGTTTTAAAATCTGTTCGGCGTAGGGCTGCCATGACCATGACCTTTCGGCATTTTTGAGTGGCGGCAATAAAAGCGGCTTTACCCATAATAGCAAGACCATATCCGCCAAATAAAGTGCCATAATGATTGGTTTGATCATTGAAAACAATTTCCACCATTTTTACGGGGGAGTTTGCATAAACGGGGTCTGTTTTTTCTTTATATTCAACAGAAGATAGATCGGCATAAGGGGTGTCTGGATTATCCTTGTCTTTGATGGTGACCATGTTGAATATTCCTTTTGTACAGGTAACGCGCTCTCCTGTTAAAAGATTTTCAGATTGCATTAAAACGGTAACTTCAAGAGATCGCCGCCCAATTTTTGTTATAGAGGCTTCAAAATCGACAATTTGTCCTTTATAAGCGGGTTTCTGAAAATCAATGCGTTCGCATGAGGCGGTAACAAAAGGGCAGCGTCCAAAACGGGTGGCGCAAATAAAGGCTACTTTATCCATATAAGACAAAGCATTACCGCCAAAAAGAGTGCCGTGGTGATTAACCTCTCCAGGGAATATAATATCAATTAAATGGGTTTTGCAGATATTGCTCATTTTATTTTCCAAAATTTAAATATTTTTTAAAGCTTAGTTTAGAAGAAGAAGAACAGATAGTCCTTAAAGTAAGTTAGAAATAAAAAAAGGATCAGACTGAATCTGATCCTTTTTTTGATGAAAAGAATGTGTAAGTTATTTCATCGGAGGTTTCTTCTGGAGAAGATTTCTTGTGGAAATTTAACTGGCTGCTGCGATGCCTGGTTTTCCTTCTTCTGGATCACGCAGTGCATAACCACGTCCCCAAACAGTTTCAATGTAATTTTCACCGCTTACATTTGCAATTTTTTTGCGCAATTTACAAATAAAGACATCAATAATTTTAAGCTCAGGTTCATCCATTCCACCATAAAGATGGTTGAGGAACATTTCTTTAGTGAGGGTTGTTGTCTTGCGCAGGGATAGAAGCTCTAACATAGCGTATTCTTTACCTGTTAGATGAACGCGCGTACCGGCTACTTCAACGGTTTTTGTATCAAGGTTTACGGCAAGTTTACCTGTGCGGATGATTGATTCCGCATGACCTTTAGAGCGGCGAATAATGGCTTGAATGCGCGCAACTAATTCTTCTTTATAGAAAGGCTTCGTTAGATAATCATCAGCTCCAAAGCCCAGTCCTTTAACTTTATTTTCAAGCTCTGTCATGCCAGATAAAATAAGAATTGGTGTGGCGACCTTAGAAATGCGTAATTTTTTTAGAACGTCATAGCCATGCATATCAGGCAGGTTAAGATCAAGAAGAATGATATCATAATCATATAATTTTCCAAGATCAATACCTTCTTCCCCAAGGTCTGTTGTGTAAATATTAAAGCCTTCAGCAGAAAGCATTAATTCAATACTTTTTGATGTTGATGGATCATCTTCTATGAGTAACACCCGCATATTTTATTCCTTAAGATATGTTTATTTCTATAATTATTAACAATATATTCTTATCGTTAACCATTTGCATTAACGATTATTAACACAATTGATTAACAATTAGTTACGAAAAGAATCTATCTAGGTATTTTTATAAGGTTTTTTTAAGTATTGTAATATTTCTTAAAGCAGTTATATCATATAAAGG
>JADGEY010000014.1:0-332 GCA_016744185.1 Emcibacteraceae bacterium
CGTTAATAGAAAGTTACAGTTAGCTATACTCACTCTATATATATTATTTAAATATTTAAAAAAATAAACTTTAAAAATTATGTAAACAGTCTAAACAAAATTTGAATTAGATAAAAAAAATATAATGTCTCCTAAAAATTCATTTATAGTATGGATTTTTTTCGCTCTTTTGGGATGGAGTGTTGCTATAGGTTCTATTTATAATTTTTCAGAAAAAAACCAAATAATAGACGAAAGCTCAAAAACAAATAAACAAGATAAATCAGCCAAAGAATTAAATGAAATCATGCCTGCTGCAAAGAAAAAAAACTAAAACCATCTTTATAAATCTT
>JADGEY010000014.1:342-37679 GCA_016744185.1 Emcibacteraceae bacterium
AACTTCGCCTTTTTTAAAGTTTTATTGTTTTTGAATGATTTTGGTTAAATGAGGCAATTCTTTCATAAAATCTTTTAAGGTCATTTTTGCAATATTCTCATCCGAAGTATCCATATCAGTTGAAATAGCAAAAACAAAAGACTCTAAATTCCCTGATAATAGCTTTGCTTTCATACCAAGAAATTTAACCCTGTAATCTTTACTTTCAATCTGACCATCAACAATATACCAGTAATAAACTAGTCTATATTGACCTTTTAAATGCAAAATATTAACGCCTATATTATATATTTTTTCATTTATTTTAATGATTTCTTGACCATAAGAAGAAATTTCCCACGGAGGATTTGCAATTTTATTGCCCCAACGAATAAGTTCATGGTTTTTATCTTGGTATAAAAAGAATGCTGTATATAGATCAACCTTTTGGTTTTTATATGATTGATATTTTTTTAATATTTCCTGTGAATGACCTATAAAAATAGGTTTCCACAATTTATCTTTTTTAATTTCTTGCCAATTATTAATCAGCTTTAATGAGATTCTAACTTCTTTTATATTTTTATATCTATCATTAATTATTGTAGAGTAAGCAGGTGCAACCATAAGAAAAACAATTGCAAAAGCAGATGTTTTAAAATATTTAGTAAATTTTGATGGTTTATTAGATAACCAATATGGGTCTTCTAAATTAATATAAGTATCATGAATATTTCTATTGGCAAAAAGAATAGAAATTCCAATAAAAACCAAAAGAACAACAGCAAAAAACACCCATCCATAAACAAGATGATCCACCCCCGTTGCATATTCTATTCCCCAATAATGACCAATAAGAACAAGTCCTGTTGCTCTAATGCTATTTGCAATTAAAGGAACTAAAATAGAAAGAAAAACAACAACAACCTGACGTGCAAAAGTTTTATAAAATAAATTGCTCATCAAAAGCCCAAGTGCAAAAGTTGCAACCATAAAACGAAGACCCGCACAGGCCTGTGCAACATGAAACTTACCTTCTGGAATAGTTAGAAAAAGCCCTTCCACATAAACGGGTATATCAAATATGTCTAAAATAACAATAATGAAATCTTTTGTAAATTCTTGCAAAAAAGGAATTAAAAAATCACCAAAAGGTACTAAAAGCAAGAGATATAAAAAAGGAAAAAGAAAAGCTCGAATAACTTTTATTCCAAAAACAGTAAATAACCCCCCTTGAAACATTAGAATTAACCCAAAATGCCTAAAGACATTAATATTAACCACGTCCCCTAAAAGCCATAATAAACTACTGGCAAATATTATAAATACCCCCCAAAAACTAGGCGTGGGTAAGATTTGTTTGAAAATAATACGCCGTTCATATACAATATAAGCTGCCATTGGAATAATTAAAAGGCAATGATTAAAAGTTGGAATATTCCACCAAATTTCAAACATTTCACTTGCCGTTCCCCAGAATGAGGCAATTAAAAAAAGACTTAAAAACCCAGCCCAAGAACAAGCCCACTTCCATTGCCTCCTATGCTCTTTATTCGCATTTTGTATTTTTAAATCTTCTTGGTTAAATCCGCCCTGAGTATCTACCATTGATTATCCCAAAGACTTTGAAATTAAAGGACCGATTAAGTTTGCCACAGGCAATGGAATTTTACGCCAAATTTTAATCATCAAGCCATATTTTGGATTTAAGGGATTAATTTCAGGGATTTTTTGTTCTTTTTTTAAGTGAAATTCATAATTCATTGGAGCTGGCTTGAAACCCCAATTTTTTTTAAATTTAAAAGCTCCTGTTCCATCTTTCGACCTTCCAAAATTAAATATTTTCATCCCTCTTTTTGAAACGGCACGTTCCATAACAGCCCAATACATAAAATCATTTGCCGCAAAAATTCTAGCTTCATGACTTCCTCCCCCATAATAAGGGGCAACCTCATCTTTAAAATAAAAACTCATAACGCTAGAAAGAGCTTTTCCTTCTTTTGTGACAATTGTTAAAATTTCACAATCCTCTTTAAATTCTTCCTTAAGAGCAATAAATAACTTTTTTGGGAAAACAGGTGTGCCAAGATTTCTTACTGATTGAGAATATAAATCATAAATTCGAGTAACATCATGATCTATTTCTGCTTTAAGTCCAAAATTAATGCCTTTTCGCACCATCGCTCTCTGCTTCCTTGGAATACAGAGCATGTTTTCTTCATTATTTTCAGAAAGAACTTTACAAAATGATGAATAAATATCTTCTTTAACAGCCCAAGATTTTCTATTTTTAAAGCCACTACGAGATTCTAAAAAATTTACATTTAGAGAGTTTGAAATTTTAATAGCCTCATCATCCATCATTTCAAGAATAGAAAGATCATTATAAAGCGGCCCTCCACCCGTTGAAAATGCAACAGAGATTAATGATTTACCAAAAAGAATACTGCTTACATAAATAAGAGGAAAAACGCCCAGAATACAGCCCTCTTCATTCTGCACATAAATATAATAAAGCCTATGCTTCATTGACTTATGAACCGCACGCCCCCATCCAGACATATGATAGATTGTACCTTTTTCATGGGATAGTACATATTCATCCCATAGGGTATAATCTTTGTGAATTTCAAGAATCTTAACCCTCATTCGCAAGCCTCTTCATCACCCTTTTCTAAAAAAACATCTGCCATTGGTGCCCAGTTAAAATCGATCAATAATCTTTGTATTTTATGTTCCATTTGCTGAATATTCACATAATGTCTAAATTTTGATTTTAATGTTGCTTTTTTTATGAGGGGTTGAGTTTTATCTATTTCCCATGGATGAAAATAAAAAACACACGGACGCTTATCTCGGTTATTGACTTTTTTCATTGCATAGCGGCTTAAAACATAAGGCAATAATCTAAAAAAACCGCCCCCCCCACATGGTGTTTTCTTACCAAACGCCATAACTGTCGTCACAGGGATTTCTAAAAAATCATTCCCCTCTATGGGATTAAAAGAAAACCTTGGAGCATTAGGCATTCCATAATGGTCATGTTTAATTGGATAAACGCTTGAACTATAAATATAGCCAGCCTCTATTAAAGCATCGAACGCCCAAAGATTATCTTCACCAATAGAAAAACTAGGCGCTCTATAGCCCAAAATTTTAACACCCGAAATATCTTCTAATATTTTTTTTGAAGAACAAATATCTTCTAAAAAACCATCTGGAGTTTGATTTGAAGCACGTAAATGCCCATAACCATGGCTTGCAAGTTCATGCCCCCCCTTGATAATTTTTTTAAGAACATCTGGATAATTTTTTGCAATCCAGCCTAATGTAAAAAAAGTCGCTTTAATATTACAATCATCGAAAAGCATCAAAATTCTATCAATATTTTTTTCAATATGGCATGGGAAACTATCCCAATCGTCAGGAGAAATAACATTTTCAAAAGCACCAACTTGAAAATAATCTTCTACATCAACAGTCATAGCATTGGTGATAAGGCTTTTATCTCTAAGCCCTCGGGGCTTTTTTTTGCGTGCTAATACCATGTTTATTTATGTTTAATATCATTTTTTAGCCAAACAGATACTAAATCTAATACACCTTTAATTGTTTCATCATGTAACTTTACATATTTTTCTAATCTTACAACTCTATCTTCAATATCCTCATAACCCTGCGGTTTTTTATATGGATGAATTGTTTTTTTATGAAGCTCATTCGCTAAAACGTCAATAGGGTTATCAATATCTCCCCCCGGAATATCAAGTTTCATATCATTTATAACTTCAATGACCATTTCACCTGTAATTTTATAGGTTTCTTCTATTGCTCCAAAAAGTAAAATGCGTGAACAAAGAGTGTTTAATTTCCTAGGAACGCCGCCTGTGTTTTCATAAATATGTTCAAACGCCTCTTCTTCAAAATTAAGTTTCTCTTCCGTCCATCCAACAAGCGTTAAACGGTAAAATATATAATCTTTTGTTTCTTCAAATGTCATGGCTTGTAAGTGATGTGTTGCAATGACACGTTGACGCAATTGTTCTAAAGCAGGGTCAAAAGCCCATTTTTCCCTGAATTCTGGCTGCCCTATAAGAAAGGTTTGAAGCAAAGCTGTTTCACCAATTTGAAAATTTGACAGCATTCTTAACTCTTCTAATGCATCTGTCGGAAGGTTCTGAGCTTCATCAACAAGAAGTAATGCTTTCTTACCAGACGCATAACATTCTTGAAAAAATACTTCTAAATTTTTCAGTAATAAAGCCTTATCAAGCCCCGATATTTCAAGATTAAAAGCACTTGCAACCATTCGCAGAGCAGTATCTTCTGAGAATATTGTTGTTACGATTTTTGCAACAACAAATTTATCTTCATCAAGTTCTTCTATCAGCTTGCTTACAAGTGTCGTCTTGCCTGCTCCGATTTCACCTGTAATAATAATAAAGCCTTCACCTTGGTTAAGACCAAACTTTAAATAAACCATAGCTTTATGGTGAGTTTTACTATCAAAATAAAATTTTGGATCAGGCGTTAATTTAAAAGGCTTTCCTGTAAAATCATAAAATTCTGAATACATGTTATTAATTTACCTGTAATAATTAAAACTCTCTTTTGACCCCAAAAGAGATATAATTAATATCTCGGTTAAGATAGCTTTCAATAGCGCCTATTCTTTTAGAATGCGTATAGTTCAAACTTAAAGATGTTCTATCTGCTACATTATAGGAAAAAGATGCAGAACCTGTTAACAATGTATCAATATCACCCGTTTTTTTAATCTTAATTCTATTAATTCCTGCCGAAAGATTTAATTTTAATCTTTTACCTAATGCTCGGTTTAAACCTGCTGTCATATTAATATGTTTTTGGCTTCTGTTTATGTCTTCTGAATTATGGCTTGCATAACTTCCGCGAATATAAAAGTCTGTTCGCCCTCTTTTTGTATTTAAGTTTACGGCAATAACTTCATATTTTGTAAAACCATCAAAGCCAAGAGTCGAGCCATCAATATTATTTGGATTTAACGGACTATTATTGCCATCATATTCAATCGCTTGAAAAGTTGTCAGTAAATTATTATAGGAAACACTAAGGCTTGAACTTTCTGAAAATCTATAGAAAAATTCTGCGCTATAAGTGTTATTTCTATTTTGCCGCCCAAATCTTGCCGATAAAGACGTTTTTGGACCTGGGGTAAATCTAAAACCAATGTCCCAAATCATTCCCTTAAAATCAGCAAAATGAGACCCCGTAATATTATTCTGGAAACCGGCACTTCCTAAAAGTGAAAAGAACCTACTAAATTGATAATTCGCATCGAAGCGAAAGATTGAATTTTTAATCAGTCTTTCCCCTCCAAAAATATTTGAGAATCGTGCTTTTTCTTCTGAATGATTTGCAGAGAGAGCCCAGCCAAATTTCTTGAAATCTTCCCCACTTGAAAGAACAGCAGAATAATTATGCCTATGATTTGATTGTGGCTTAGAGTTTTCAAGACGTGCAAATCTTAAAAGATTAAAATTATAACCAACCTTTATTTGAGCGAAATTTCCAAAATAATGCTGGATATATGGGTTTACTTGATAAGATTGCACCGTTCTTCTATTCTTCGAACGAGCCGCATCAAAATAAGAGATCGCTTTTCTACGGTCAATATATCTTTTATTTATTCGAGCATAACCATTAAGAAAAAAGAAACCTTCAATAAGCTCACCTGAAATATTAGCATTTAAATTATGGCTTCCCTCCGTTTTATTGCCTTTAGACTGGGGGTAATAAGTTAAATTATAGGTATAATTAACACTCGCCATTAATTTTGGGCTAGACCAATATAAAATTGCTTCAGGGATGATTTGTGTAATGAAATCACCTTCACTATTCAGAGAATCAATATCTACATGATCAGTGTAGGTTTCTTTTACTTGCAATTTAAATTTTAAAGATTTTTCTTTAGAATCTTTAGATTCTTGTGCAGAAGCTTGACTTGGCATAATAAATGCTGCCATTAAAAGACAAGATACAATTGCAGATTTTTTATTTTTACACACTATAAAACACCTTCATTTTTAAAAATTATAACCATAATAACTACCAAATTTTTTCTTCCCGACAGGAAAGCGCGCCTTATTCAAAATCAAATTAATGTTTGGACACCCACTCATTAAAGATAGGGCTTCCGTTAATTCTGATTCATTTGTTTTTTCTGCCTCTACAACAAAGACAACCTGACCAACATTAAGCGCAATAACAGGCGCAGAACTACTTGCGAGCACAGGTGAGCTATCAATAATAATAACTCTGTCATGATAACGCTCGGCTAATTCATCAATAATGTCACCCATACGGCTACTGGCTAAAAGCTCCGTTGTTAAACTATGGTTTTTCCCAGCAGGTAAAATTGTTAGATTTGGAATATTTGTTCGAAGCAAACAATCTCCAATATTCATTGTCTTATCTTCAATAATATCAATAAGTCCTTTACCATCATTTGCCCCCATATACTTAAGAACATCTGGTTTTGCTACATCAGCATCAATCAACATCACAGTAAGATCACGCTCTTTTGCAATACTCAAGGCAAGACTAACAGCACTAAAGGTTTTTCCTTCATTAGGTTTAGAAGATGTCACCATAATAATATTACCACGATCATCGTGTTTTTTATTTCTTTTCGTAAAAGCATTTAAGAGCAATTGGCGTTTGATAAGGCGAAATTCCTCTGAAGTCATTGAGTTTTTTTGGTTCATTACAAGAATATTATTACTTGTTAATTCATCAACATTAATGATTAAATCTTTTTCATTGCTTTCTTGAGTATCTTTTTTTGTGTTTTTAATTTTTTCTGTTTTTTCAATAAGAGAGGTTTGTTTTCTTTTTGAGCCTAAACCGATTTCAATTTTGTTTTCCTGCTTTAAAAGCTCTTCCCGAACCTTTGTTTTTGCTGCAGCTTTTTCAATTATACTCATTGCAAATACTTCTTATTCAATAATATTAATGTTGTAATGAAAATAAATACTAAAATATACGACAATAGCGCAAAGAACAAGGCTCCCAAATAAAAGGAAGAACACCATTAAACTCTTTTTTTGTCTTTTTATATCTTCATCTGTAGAAATAACAGAAACACTTCCTAAAACTGGAAAGCCATAAGTTTCACGTAATTTGCTTTCCGAAGAAAATGTTGAATAGATTTGACTTAAAAGAAAGGCGATAACAACGCCAACGACAAGCCCCATAAACAATGTACCAAATACAAGCAATGCTCGTTTAGGACTACTTGGTTCACGAGCAATTTTTGAAGGGTCAAGCGTTTTAAACATCACCCTATCATTTGTATCAAGATCTATTGAAATTTTAGTGGTCTCTCTGCTCTTCAAAAAACCATCATATGTTTTTTTAATAATTCCATAATCACGGTTTAAACGTTGATATTCAGCTTCAATTTCAGGGGCTCTAATTGCTAAAGAATTTAATTTATTACTAAAATTACTCTCTTCAACTAACTTCGATTGAAGGCTAGCCGTTTTACCTTCTATTCTTCTAAGTTCATTCATGATTTTTAAATAATCAGGGTTTCTAATTGCGCCTGTTTTTTTAGATAGCCCGCTTTCATCGCCTGTTTTCAGCGCTTGTTTAAATTCTTCATCTTCCTTTTTTGCTTGTTTCTTTAGAAGTTTTATTTGTTTTAAAAGCATGAGTACATCAGGGTGTTTGTTTTTTCTGCCAATGGCATAATAATCATTAAGTTTACTTTCCATATCTTCAAGCCGTCTCAAAAGAGCACTAGAGGCACTTGTCGCATTTGAAGAAGAACGAGCCATTATATATTTAGGAACGTCTTTAAGCTGCTTTTCATAAGTTTTCTTCTCTGCATTTAAGGCTTTAATATCCCGACGTGTTTTTGCCTCGTTTTTTTTGCTATTTTGCATTTTAGTAAAGAAATTGCCACTTTCTGCGAAAACAATCATATTTTTTTGTCTAAAACTTAATTTATTCTCTTCGGCAATATTAAGTTTATCTTCATAAATTGAAATCTGTTGTTCAATGAAATTTAATGCTACATTACTACCTATACGGGTATTGTTAATTTCTTGTTCTGAAAAAATATCAATTAAGCCCTGAACAATATCTCTTGCATCTACAGGGTTGTTATCTTCATAACTAATAGTAAAAATATTATTTCCCTGAACCTCGATTGAAACGTTTTTCTGGATAGTTTCAATTAATTTTTCTTTTTCTTCATCCGTTTCAAGTCTTAAATATAAGTCAGTCTTACGAAGAAGCTTTGAGATATTTTTATAGCTTGTTAATGTACGGTGCATAACCATAATTTTACCATATGGATTATTATCGATAGCCATACCTTTCATTAAAGGTCGTAAAACACTTTCAGCATCAATCAATACGCGTGCCTGAGATTGGTATCTATTTGGCATCTGCGATATAAACGTCCAACCGATAACGGATATAGTCCAAGCAGCCGCCAGAGCATAAAACCGTTTTTTCCAAACTTCATATGCCAGAGTTATGATTAAATGATATATCTCGCCCATTCATTCATGCTTTCTTAATTATTATAAATTTACAAAATCCAAAACTACTACTAAATTTTGTAACGATAACTATCCGAACAAATTATATAGTATTTCTTAAAAAACACTTAAAAGTTGAAAATATATAAAACATTCAACTTTTAAGTATGGTTTTGCCAACCGTTTTTTTTCAGCACCTTAAAGCTTAAAAGAAGCTTTCCGGAATGATAATCACGTCGCCAGGCTCAATTTTAACATTGGCGGAAACATCACCATCTTTCAAAAGATCATCAATTCTAATACGATATTCAAATTGCTTCCCATCAACCACACGGGCTAAGGTTGCTCTATTCCCTGCTGCGAAGTCAGTCACGCCGCCAACAGAAATCATAACATCAAGTAATGTCATATTTGCTCTATATGGGATTGCTTGAGGGGACGCCGCTGAACCAACGATACGAACTTGCTGTGCATAAGGCCCATTAAAGTCCGAAACAATAACTGTTACAATTGGGTTTTCAATATAATCACCAAGCTGTTTTTCAATATCACGTGCAAGCTGCGTTGGGGTTTTCCCCGTTGCAGGCATATCATGAATAAGCGGCACAGAGAAACGTCCATCGGGACGAACAATTACATTCGTTGTTAGCTCTGGTGTTTTCCAAACAAAAATTTGCAATTGATCACCTGGACCAACAACATATAATTTTTCTGAAGGACCTTCACTCATTGATACAAATGATGCAGATGGAAGTTCACCGTCTTTATTTCCGCCGCCACATGCAGCAAGAAGCAAGAGGACGCAAAGAGCAAGAGCTTTTGTTAAACTTTTAATAACTATTCTCATTTTAAACATTTTATACTTTACCTTAATAGTTTTTATATTTTGATTTTTGGTCATTAAATTTCTAGTCATTTAATGACCAACATAACTTTTATCTTAATAGTTTTTTAAATAACTTTGAGTAATTTCCACTTTTTTCTGCAAAACAATCATTACTCACTCCAATTAATCGCATTATTAACAGATATATTATATCATTTAAAGCTATGATTTAATAAATTAGAGTTAATCTTCCTAAAATATTACTAAATTTTTAAATATATTTTAATTCTTTTAATTATTATCTTCTCATCCAAAAAAACACTTTTTAATATTCGCAATAAAATCATAGATTTAATATATTAAACCTATGACCCTTAGTAGTGCCTTGCCTGTATTGTACAATAAAATTATTTAGAAGTACATAATATACTAATATTAACCATAAATAATTTTAAATTACAGTAAGAATTCTTTTATTTTTGGGTGGTTTAAAAAATTATGAGGACTGGAAGAAAGCCCGTAAGCCCCAGAATAAAAGACTATAATATAGTCACCGACTTCAATATAAGGAAGATCAACCTTCTCTCCCAAACGATCTAAAGGCGTGCATAAACAACCAACAATATTTACATTTTCAAGATTATTTGAGCATAAGTTTTTCTTGCTCATTTTATTTCCGACAACAATAGGGTAATTTTTTTTCAATATTTGACCAAAATTACCCGATGCCGCCAAATGATGATGCATACCGCCATTAGTTACAATATAGGTCTGTCCCCTAGATATTTTACGGTCAATTACCTTACAAACGTAAAGCCCAGATTCAGCGGTAATGTATCTGCCAAATTCCATAACAACATCTGTTTCTGGAAATTTTTTCTTAAAGCCCTGAACCAGCGGCGTTAATTTCTCTCCCAAAGACTTTAAATTTAACGCTTTATCCCCTGGAAAATAAGGGATTCCAAAACCACCGCCGATATTTAAAGCCCTCAGCGGAACCTCAGAAAAAACCGCCAGCTTTACAGCAAGGTCAAAGGTTTTTTCCGCCGCTTCTATTAACGCCTCTTCCCGTAAATTTTGCGAGCCATTAAAAATATGAAAGCCCATAAAGATAAGATCAGTTTCATTAAGTGTTGATAATATTTCAGGGACTTGTTCAGCGTCAATACCGAAAGGCGATGCCCCTCCCCCCATTTTCATTCCTGATGATTTAAGCTCAAAATCTGGATTTACTCTAATTGCAACTTTAACTTTTCTGCTAAGCTTTTTTGAAATTTTGATAATTCGCTCTAATTCCCCCGCTGACTCAGCATTAATGATAGCGCCAGATTCAATGCTCGTTCTTAATTCATTATCACTTTTCCCCGGCCCTGCAAAAGAAATCTCACTTGGGTTCTGCCCGCAACTTATCGCAAGCTTAAGCTCTCCCACGGACGCTACATCAAATCCATCAACAAGATGCCTAACGTAAGAGATTAGGTCAGGCATAGGGTTCGCCTTTAAAGCATAATGGAGTTTAATTTCATCAGGCAGATACTTACGAAGATCAGAAATACGGCTTTTAATTAAGGCGCTATCATAAGCATAAAAAGCATTTCCAGCTGTTTTTTTTGCAAGCTGACTAATTTTAATGCCGCCAATAGTAAGCTCCCCATCAATTACAGGAAAGCCCGTAACCTCACTATGAACAGGTCGTTTTTTTTCTTTTTTAATCATCTATAATAAACTCATCATTTTATCACTGGTTGCTTTACGATCAATTTTACCATTTGGGTTATGAAAGATACTTGTTTGGATAATTTTTTTAGGCACCATATAGTTTGGCATATTTTCTCTACAATATTTTAAAAGTTCGGCTTCTTGAAAACACTCCCCCTCACCCTTCTTTGCCGAAACAGCCGCATGGATAACCTGTCCTAACTCATCATTACTGACCCCTACCGCAACCGCTTCCACTATATAACCGCTGCTTATCATGATTTCTTCAACTTCTGTGGGGCTAACCCTATAGCCAGATGTTTTAATCATTTCATCTGTTCGCCCCACAAAATATAAAAATCCCTCTTTATCCCTCTTTACCATATCTCCTGACCAAACGGCAATTTCACTGCATCTTTCTGGAAAGCTGATCCTCGGCAGGGTTTTAAATTTTTCATCTGTTTTCGCTTTATTGCCCCAATAGCCTTTACTAACAAGAACGCCGGCATGAACAAGCTCTCCCACCTCGCCTGCCTTACATATTTTCCCATCGGCTCTTAAGATATATATATCAGCCTGTGGGATTGCTTTACCAATGGAAGTGGGGCGAGTTTTAATTTCTTTCGGGTCAAGATAGGTCGATCTAAAGGCTTCGGTAAGACCATACATTAAATAAATATCACTGGTAGGGAGCTTCTTTGAAAGTTTTTTTGTAATTTGAACAGGCATTCTGCCGCCTGTTGTCGCAATATAACGAATATTCTTGCTTATTTCTTGTGACCATTCCAGCGTAGATAATTTTATCCATAAGGGCGGCACGAGTGTAATACCTGTAACTCTATGTTTTAAAGACATTTTAAGAACGTCAGAGGGCATAAGGTAATTCATGATTACCACAGATGCCCCAACTGCAAAGACCGTTGTAAGCTGGCTAAAGCCTGCATCAAAACTAAAAGGCAGGATTGATAAAATTCTATCATCAGGGCTATGCCTTAAATAAGAGGCAACAGACAGCGCCCCCTGCACCATATTATCATGGCTAAGAACCACTCCTTTTGGGCTGCCCGTACTGCCCGAAGTATAAAAAATAGCCGCAATATCGTCTTTTGAAAGAACGCAGGGTTTTTTAAAGCCCCTACCATCTTCCTGAAAACCATCGAACTCTTTTCCTATGCAAAGAGATTTCTCTATCAATATATCCTTCTTATTTAAAGCTAAAAGGCGAGAAGGTGACGTTATCATAAGCCTTACATTACAGTCCGTTAAAATATGCCGAACCTGCTCTGACTTTAAAGATGGATTAATAGGAACAAAAACTATTCCCGCATATGCCGCAGCAAAACAGCTTAAAGCAGCATCAAAGCTGTTTGGTAAATATATTGCTGCACGGTCTTGTTCTTTCAGTCCCATAGCTAAAAATCTTTGCCCAAGTTCTGCTATTTTTTTATAAAGCTCTTTATAAGTCACCGCTTCATCTTTATAAAAAATAGCAATATTATCTGGTGTTTTTTCAGCAGAGTTTCTGATTAAATCCGGTAATGTGACAATCATTTAACTTTATGTCCTTTAAGATTCCATATCCATATAGTATAAAGATTGAAAATTGCAAAACAACTAAGATTTTAGGGTATTCATGACGCATATGATAAAGTCAGAAGATATAAATTTAAAACAAGAAACCTCCATTACCAAAAATATCCGTGAGATTCTTCGTGCGAGCCTTCAGCTTGATGATAGAGCCGATGATTTAACTGCGGATTCTCTGCTTCTTGGGGAAATTCCAGAACTGGATTCTATGGCTGTTGCAATGGTCATTGGATCATTAGAAGATGAATTTGAAATTCATATAGAAGCCGATGAAATAAGCGGTGAGACTTTTGAAACTTTTGGCAGTCTTTGTGCTTTTATAAAAGATAAGTTAGAAAATTAAATTAATCATATTATAGTTTTTTCATGACATATATAAAAATAAGATCAAAATAAAAAGAAAGAAGCACGCGCATGACAAAGAAACTCATCCATCTTATTGCCGCAGCGCGCCCTAATTTTATGAAAATTGCTCCCCTCTACCATGCTTTATCTAAAGAAGATTGGTGCGAAGCTAGAATTATTCATACGGGGCAGCATTATGATGCAAATATGTCGGATGATATTTTTAAAGATTTAATGCTCCCCTCTCCTCATATTCATTTAAGCGTCGGCACGGGGTCACATGCAGAGCAAGTGGGCAACGTGATGATTGCCTATGAAAAGATCACTCAAACGGAACGCCCCGACCTTCTTGTCATTGTGGGGGACGTTAATTCAACCGCCGCCTGCGCCATGGTTGCCGCCAAAGAGCATATTAAAGTCGCCCATCTCGAAGCAGGGCTACGTTCTGGTGACAGGCGCATGCCAGAAGAGATTAACCGCCTTGTAACCGATGCGATTTGTGATTATCTATGGACTCCCTCCTCCGATGCTGATGAGCATCTTCGAAAAGAAGGGCATCCAGAAAATAGGATCATTCGGGTGGGCAATATTATGCTGGACAGCTATGAAATGATCCGTGATAAAATTAATGCAGAAAAATCTCCTGCTAAATTTGGACTAACAGAAGGGAATTATGGCATTGTAACAATGCACAGACCCTCTAATGTCGATGAAAAACCAATATTAGAAATGCTAATGTCTCAAATCATTGAGGTTTCACAAAGGCTTCCTCTTCTTTTTGCGGTGCATCCTCGCACGAAAAATGCTCTGCAAAAATTTGATCTATGGGGCAAAGCGAATAATACTCAAAATCTAACCCTTGTAGAGCCTATTAGTTACCGCCCTTTCATGAGCCTTGTCAAAACAGCAAAGCTTATCATTACAGATTCGGGCGGCATTCAAGAAGAAGCCACTTACCTTAATATCCCCTGCCTAACATTAAGAGAAAACACAGAACGCCCGATCACCATTACAGAAGGAACAAATAAACTCATTAAACCTGAAAGCTTACTTAAGGACGTTGATAGCGTCCTGTCTGGTCAGTGGGCTTCAAGCCGCAAACCTGAATTATGGGACGGAAAAACAGCAGAGCGGATAGTCACCGAAATTAAAAAAATTCTTTTAAATTAAAGTTTTTGTGATCCTTTGCCAAATTCTGGATAAGCTTCCATACCCAGTTCGGCAAGGTCACTGCCTTTTTCTTCATCTTCTGGTGAAAGGCGAATGCCTCCTAGATACTTTAATATTGTCCAAGAGATAAAAGCCATAGAAAAAACGAACAGACCGACCGAAATAACGCCTATGGCTTGGGTAAGAAAAGTTACATTCCCTGCATCATTCGTAAAAACCACCGCCAGCGTCCCCCATATTCCGCAGAATAAATGAACGGGAATTGCCCCGACAACATCATCGATTTTAAACCTATCCAGCAAAGGAACAGTGAGCACAACAATGCAGCCGCCGACAGCCCCGATTAATATAGCCTCTCCAATGACAGGCGTTAACGGCTCTGCCGTAATCGAAACAAGCCCTGCAAGCGCGCCGTTTAGAATCATCGTTAAATCAATTTTTTTATATAAAAATTTTGTTAAGATAAGGGCTGCGACTACTCCGCCGCATGCCGCCATATTGGTGTTTACAAAAACTTTTGCTACAGCATCAGCATCTATTGCAGAGGCAAGCGCAAGCTGTGATGCACCATTAAATCCAAACCAGCCAAGCCATAAAATAAAAGTTCCAAGGGTTGCTAAAACGAGTGATGACCCTGGAAGTGGTTTTACACGCCCCCTAAAATCATATTTATCAAAACGTGGTCCTAAAATAATAGCCCCTGCAAGAGCCGCCCAGCCGCCAGAAGAATGAACCAAGGTTGAACCTGCAAAGTCACTAAACCCAAGCTCATCAAGCCACCCGCCGCCCCATTCCCATGAAGCCTGAATAGGATAAATAAAGCCCGCTAAAATAATGACAAAAATCAGAAAAGGGAAAAGTTTTACCCGCTCTGCCATCGTTCCAGAAATAATAGAAGCGGTGGTAGCAACAAAAACCATCTGAAAAAACCAGTTCGCGCTCGAAGAAAAACCTAATTTTATTTGTGGCTCTTTATTAGAACCCCAAAATAAATCAAATGTTCCCATAAAGCCGCCCTCAACACCAACATACATTAGATTATAGCCCACCAGAAAATACATTATTCCTGCAACAGCATATAGGCTAATATTTTTTACGCATATGGTGGCTACATTCTTTGTTCTTACAAGCCCTGCTTCGAGCATACAGAACCCTGCTGCCATCCACATAACCATAAAGCCGCCAATTAAAAACAATAATGTATTTAAAATATAGGCTAGCTCATTCCCTGAAATTATTCTTTCATCTTGAATAATGGAACTATCAACGAGAACGGCTGATGCAATCATTAACATAATTCTCTCTCCTTATTATAAAGCCGCTTTTTGCGGGACTCCCAACATAAGAAAAGCAAGATACATGCCAAAGGCTATGTTATTGTAATATATGGGTTTTTAATAATATTCAAAACGTCATGACTTTTAATTTGATTAAAAAATATGCATATTTTTAATATGCCTAACAATTAACCATAAGAGCAATATTATTTGTAAGTAATTTTTTTTATTATCCGCCCCTAAAAAAACTCTGCTCTTAACTTGTTTAAACCGTCCTCATCTTACGTTTATTATAGTTTAGAAGAATAACCATATTCAATATAAGAGCTGCAATTATTACGAAAACAATCATATTTAACCTTGCCCAGCCAAATTCTGCAAAAATAATCCCCGCAGAAAAAGACGCAAGCGCCGTCATGCCATAAACAATAAAGTCATTCATTCCTTGAGCGAGTGCTTTTTCATGGGGCTGGTACGATGAGGCAACCCATGTTGTTCCTGCTGTGAACATAAAATTCCAGCCAACTCCAACAAAAATTAAACCTAAATAAAAATTTAAAAGCTCTTCTGCATAAAGGTTAATTGATGCCGTCATTGCCATAAGAGCTAATCCTACGCTAATTATTTTTATAGGACCAAATTTTTTAATAAGATGTCCCGTAAAAAACGCAGGTAGGAACATTGCCACGCTATGCCACTGGATTGCATGAGCAGCACTATCAACGCCGAAACCACAGCCTTTAATCGCCAGCGGGGAAGCGGTCATAACAAAAGACATTAACAAATACCCCCCCGCAGCATTAAGGCTCGCACATAGAAATATAGGACGTTTAAGGATTGCCATAGCCTTGACTTTTGGTACATCTTTTGTGACGATAACCTCTTTTTCTCTTGGTGGGAATTTTAAAAATGATAATGGTATTTGCGTTCCTAATGTAAAGATCATAACAGCAACATATGCCCCCATATAAGTCCCAGGGGCAACAACATCATTTAACGCAAGCGCAATGGTAGAGCCAAGAAAAGCGGCGACAAGCCCCCCTGTTAGCACGTAAGAGACAGCTTTTTCATGCATTTTTCCCTGACTAACCTCTAATGCAGCAAAACGGTAAAAACTTGCTACCGCTTGAAAGCCGCCATGTAAAAAAGTGGCGAAACAAAAAAGAGGGAAATTCATTTCATAAATTGCAATGCAAGCAATCAGCCCGCTCATAAAGCCAAGTAACGAGCCAAAGCGAAATATCATTTTACGCCCATATCTTTTCATAAGCATAGACATGGGAATAGCGCAAAATGCAGCCCCTAGAACGGCTATTGCGATAGGAAGGGTCGCATATATGATCTCTGAACTTAATATTTGCCCGACAAACCCTGAAAAAGTAACCATAATAATAGTAGAGCTTACCGAACAAATCTGGCAGATTGTTAACAGTAAGATATTTCGTTTTTCATAAGGCATTTCATATACTCTATAGAGTTAAAATAAGTCCATCATATGCAGGCTTTACTGTATCTGGAAGCTGTGATTTTAAGGTCTCGTAATCAAGCTGCCAGTTCATATGAGTTAAAATAACTTTCTTTGGTTTAAATTTCTTCACATATTCTAGTATTTGTTCAAGATGACAATGACTTGGATGAGGTTTGTAACGTAAACAATCAACAATCCAGAGGTCTAAATTATAAAAATATTCTTCGCTCTTCTTTGGAATTTTGTTAAAGTCTGTTGTATAGCAGAAATTCCCTATTTTATAGCCAAAATTTATCATTCCCCCATGAATAAGTTCTATGGGCTGAAAAATTAGATTTTCTATTTTAAAAGCATCAAGATCGATCTCATGAAGCTTGGCAACGGCGGGGTATCCAGCGTGGCTTTCAAAGATATATTTAAACCTATGATAAAGTATTTTTAGAGTTTGCTTATTGCCATAAAGAGGAATTTTTTGATCCATAATTTGTGAAATTGCTCTAATTTCATCTATTCCATGAGTATGATCCGCATGATCATGAGTATAGAGAATCGCATCAAGATGATTAATATTCGCGCTTAAGCATTGCTCTCTAAAATCAGGGCCTGTATCGATCATGATGGAAAGACCGTCCTGCTCTATTAATATAGAAGATCTTCTGCGTCTGTTTTTTGGGTTATCTGGATCACAAACTCCCCAGTTCCCCCCTATTTTAGGAACGCCCTGTGAAGTACCGCAGCCTAGAATGGTAATCTTCATCAAATGTCCTTAAGCTTGAGGTCTGGAAGCCTGCGTAAAATGATTGAAGAAATTATCCGTTGTGACTTTGATAAGCTCATCTACGGGAACATCTAACAGCTTGCTTAAAAAATCTATTGTATGTTTTACAAAAGCCGGCTCATTTGATTTGCCCCTAACCGGCACAGGCGCAAGATACGGCGCATCTGTTTCAACAAGCATTCGCTCAAGAGGAATTGTTTTAACGGACGCTTGCAAAGCCTTTGCGCTGTTGAAAGTTACAATGCCAGAAATAGAGATCATGCAGCCTATATCCAAACTTTGTTCTAAGAATTTTTGTGACGCTGTAAAACAATGAATAACCGCAGGATATTCACCTTTTTCCATTTCAGAGCGCATAATTTCAGCCACATCATCATCAGCGTCCCTTGCATGAACGATAAGAGGGATTTGCAGCGCCCTGCTTGCTTCTATATGAGCGATAAAATTTTGTTTTTGCATATCACGCGGCGCATGTTCATAAAAATAATCAAGCCCTGTCTCACCAATAGCGATGATTTTTTTAGGAGCAGCCAGTTCAATCAGCTTCTGCGCTGTGATATTTGGCTCATTCTCTGCTTCATGAGGGTGCGAGCCGGCCGTACCGTAGATATGATCCCATTTATTTGCAATTTCCAGCACTTCATCATATTCGCTCAGCCGTGCATTAATCGCCAGCATCACCCCGACCCCCGCTTGCCCAGCACGCTCAATCACGGCTTCGACATCCTCTTTCATGCTGCCATAATTTAAATGGCAATGGCTATCAACGATCATGATTTATCTTCTTGTATATATCTTGGAAATACACCTTCTGGCTTATCTATAGCATATCCGCCTTTAATGCGTCCTTTTTCACCATGATAGTCAAATGTTCGCTCATTTTCTGGTATTTTTAACTGATTTAGTAATTTTGCCGTAGAATCTGGCATGAAAGGCTGTAAAAGAAGTGAAATTTGACGAACAATTTCTGCGGTAACAGCAAGAACTGTTCCCATACGCTTAGGGTCTGTCTTTTTAAGAGCCCAAGGTGCCATATCATTAAAATAAATATTAGCTTCAGATTCTAACTTAAATATTATTTCCAACATTTTGTTGAATTTCGAATGATCCAGCTCTGTTCTAATAAGCCCTAACGAAGCATCGAGCATATCCAACATTCTTTGATCATCGGAGTTAAGATCTTGCATCTGCGGCATAATGCCTTCACAGTTTTTGAAAATCATGCTCAGCGATCTTTGAGCAAGATTCCCAAGCCCCCCTGCAAGATCACTATTCGTACGGTTAATCATGCTCTGAATAGAAAAATCACCATCATTGCCAAAAGGCACTTCCCGCATCAGGAAATACCGTACAGGATCAAGACCATAAGTCTTAACAAGACCAATCGGGTCAATCACATTGCCTAAGGATTTTGAGATTTTCTGCCCCTCATTCGTCCACCAACCATGAGCAAAAACACGTTTTGGCGGCTCTATCCCCGCAGCCATAAGAAAAGCAGGCCAATAAACCGCATGAAAACGTAAAATATCTTTGCCCACCATATGAACGTCCGCAGGCCAGAATTTCTGGAATTTCTCACTGTCGGTATTGGGGTAATCAATCGCCGTTAGATAATTTGCCAAAGCATCAATCCAAACATACATAATATGCTTATCATTATTTGGCACAGGAACGCCCCATTTAAAACTGGTTCTTGAAACAGACAAATCACGCAGACCGCCTTTTACAAAGCTTAGCACTTCATTCTTGCGGCTTTTTGGCAGAACAGTTTCACCCATGTCTTCATACCACTGGGTAAGCCGCTCTTCCCATTCGGAAAGTTTAAAGAAATAACTCTCTTCTTCAACCCATTCTACAGCCGCTCCCGTGGGAGCTTGTTTTTCTCCTCCCTGCCCTTCTATAAGTTCACTTTCGGCATAAAAGGCTTCATCACGAACGCTGTACCAGCCTGCATATTTATCAAGATAGATATGACCTCTAGTTTCAAGCTTAAGCCAAAGAGCCTGCGCCGTTTTTTTATGTCTCTCTTCCGTCGTTCGAATAAAATCATCATTAGAGAAATTCATAAATTCGGCAAGTTCCCGAAATCTTAAGGACACTTCATCACAAAACTTTAAAGGTGTTTTTCCTGCGGCTTCTGCGGATTTTTCGACTTTTTGACCATGTTCATCTGTTCCCGTTAGAAACATCACATCATAACCATCAAGCCTTTTAAAACGTGCCATAACATCACAGGAAAGCGTTGTGTAAGCATGACCAATATGCGGAATGTCATTTACATAATAAATAGGTGTTGTGACGTAAAATGCGGGTTTAACCGTCATATTTTATAACTCCAAGGCTTAAACATTTTTATCTTAATGCCTGACTGATGTGCGTGAATATATTTAATATTATCTGTTTGCGGTCTAAATTCAGCCCATCTGTACGGCTTAAATCATTTGTGATCTTTTCCCATATCACCGCCCATCGATCAAGCTCTAAAATTGACCCTAGATGCTCCATCAATTCTCTTTCCCCTGTAAGAATAGGTTCAATAGGGCTTTGAGAGCCATGATGAGCCGCTGCCATATGGCGCAGCATACGGTTTATAAAGCTTAAAATAAGCTCGCCAAAGAGGATAAATTTATCGCCACCCGAGGTGTTTGATGCCGCTTTTCTTCGGGTAATTTCATCTGCAAAAGCATGGGCATCAGGAATGTTAAAATGAGGCATAGCCGACATTATGCCAAGCAGTGAAGAATAAAGCTTCAGCCCATCATTTTGAACGAGGGAAATAGCATATCCCGGGCTTCCATCTGAAAGAGCGGCGTAGCTGGCGGTCTCGTCCATGATAAGGTCAGGAAAGCGGTCTGCTAGAATACTAATAACAGATGATTGCTGCAGCGGAGATACCCGCAGCTGGCGGCACCTTGATTTTATTGTAGCAAGAAGCCTCCCAGGTGCATGAGAGACAAGAATAAGAATAGAATTCTTCGGCGGCTCTTCGAGTATCTTTAAAATCGCATTTGCCGCATTTCTATTTAGCTCGTCCGCACTATCAATAATTGCGACTCGCCATCCGCCGAACGTCGATGTTTTATTAAAAAATCCCTGTAAGTTACGAATGGAATCAATCGTGATTTCTTTGCGCCGTTTCCCTGTTTTTTCATCAATCATGCGCTCGACTGAAATAATATCCCCGTGCGAGCCTGCTGTAATAAATTGGTTTGCTTCGCTTTTAGGGTCTGTATCTAATGTCTCTGGCGGTGTGCATTCAAACGTCTCTCCAAAAAGCCCGATTTCATCTGGATCATCTGGCGGATTATTCAGAACAAAGCGTGCCATTTTATAAGCCAGACTTGCTTTACCAACCCCTTTTGCTCCCGTGATAAGCCAAGCATGGTGCATTTGGTCAGAATTAAACGCATCTAGAAAAGCCTTTTCGGCATCTTCATGCCCCATAAGGTTAAAACTTGTCTGCGGCGTAAGGATAAGCTCTTCTTCCATTAAAAAGCGACCCTCTTTTTGCTGAGCCCCTTTTCAGCTAAAACCTGCCAAACTCGATCTGCAACATCATCAATGCTGCCAGATGCCTTAATAACATGGCAGCGATCAGGGTTTTTCTGTGCAATTTCCAAATAAGATTTTTGCAGCCCCCTATGAAATTCTATACTCATTTTTTCATAGCGGTCTTCGCTCATATCAGCATGAGAATCTTCACGGCTGATCGCTCTGTCCAGTGCAAAGGAATCTAATATAAAAGTAATATCGGGCCATATATCATTCGTTGCAAGCTTATGTATCTGCAAAAGATCATCTTCTGCAATCCCTTGCCCCATTCCTTGGTAGGCAATGGTTGAATCCGCATAACGGTCACAAATCACCCAGCAGCCTTTTTTAAGAGCAGGCATAATAGTTTTATCAAGATGATCTGCCCGCGCCGCATTTAAAAGTAGAACTTCTGTAATCGGCGACCATTTATCAGGCTCTCCTGTTACAAGAAGCCTGCGAATTTCTTCTGCGCCAAGCGATCCCCCAGGTTCCCTCGTACAAATAGAATCTATATGGGTTTCAGACAGCCGCTGCGCAAGAATTTTACATTGAGTAGACTTCCCCGTACCCTCACCGCCCTCAAAGCTTATGAATATACCCTTCTCATTCAATGGCTGATGACCCTAACAATAGATAATTAAAAGCCGCTTTAATGCGAGCAATTCCGCCTAATTTACCAACGTCCTCTCCCGCAACAAGAGGAAATTCTAAGGTTTTCATTTTAGGGGCTGAAATTTGTAAAATGGCAAGAGCCTGCCCTTTTTTAATAGGCGCAGGAATAGGCCCATCGTAAATGACCTTTACCACCATTTTACGCCTTGCCGCCAAACTAAAAGAAAGCGTGACATCTTTTTCAACTATTAAAGGAACTTCTGATTTATCACCAAGCCATACTTTCGCTGTATCGACTGCTTTTGAAGCCTTTAAAAGCTCATAAATTTTAAAATTTCTAAAGCCATATTTCAATAGCCTTACAGATTCACGAGATCGCAATTTTGCAGATTTAAGCCCATTTAAAACCAACACCAAACGTCTATCCCCACGCACAGCAGAGGCGGCAAGACCGTAGCCGCCCGCTTCTGTATGACCTGTTTTAAGCCCGTCAGCATCAGGCATTGAATATAAAACAGGGTTTCTATTTGATTGTTTTATTTTATTATATGTGAATTCTTTAACCCCAAACATTTTATAATATTCAGGAAAATCTATAGCTAATCTTTGTGATAAAACAGCAAGATCACGAGCCGACATATAATGATCTTCATCAGGCCAGCCATTAGGATTGGTCATATGGCTATTTGTCAGCCCCAGTTCAGCCGCTTTTTCATTCATCCATTCAACAAAAACAGGCACTGACCCTGCCATACCTTCCGCAAGCACAATGCAGGCATCATTTCCGGACTGAACAATTATCCCAAGCAGTAAATCTCTTACCGTTGGCTGATCTTGCTCGTTCAAGAACATTGTAGAGCCTTTAAGAGCCCATTTTTTATAAGCCTGCTTGCTCATAGGAATAACATCATCTAAAGACAAAGAGCCTAATTTCAAGCGATCAAAAGCCATGTAAACCGTAAGAAGTTTGCTCATAGAAGAAGGAGCCATTTTTTGATCTGCATTTTTTTCAAATAATACAGCGCCCGTAGAAGCTTCTATCATAATGGCTTGTTTGGCAGGCGTAGCAATCTTTTCAGAAGCCTGTAAAGGGAAGCTAAAGATCAGTAAGGATGCTGCCGCTCCCACAAGTTTTACTATTGTTTTTAATTTCATTATAAATTCTTTATCTTTAAATTCTTATTTATATGTTTTTTGATTTGAGCCGTATTATGACCACGGGATAAAATTCTCCCTAAAATAATTTCTGCCTTTTCCATCGTCTTGAACCCCCTAAACTGAACTTTAAAAAGCTCTTTTCCCATTAATTTTATAGTTTTATAGGCTAGCCCTTTTTTTAAATGAGATAAATCACTTATAACAGCTTCTGCTTTTTTCTTTGAAGGATAATTACCAACATGAATATATATATCATAATTTTTTTTATCTGAAACCACTCTTTTAGGAGAGGTTATTTTTCTTTTAAATAATGGCTTTATCTTTAAAATAGGTTTTTGTAAAGCCGCCTTATTTTTAACAGTTAACGTAGGATTTGCAGCAGGTATCGCATCAGGATGAGGGACGGCCTGAATGCGAACTTTCGTGACCCCTTTATCTTGAAACCCTAAGAGCTGGGCAGAACGTCTTGAGACATCAATCAGGCGGTTCCCAACAAAAGGTCCCCTATCATTCACCCGCAAAACAAGCCAGCGACCATTTGAAAGATTCGTAACTTTAACAAAACTTGGCATCGGCAGAGTTGTGTGGGCGGCGGTTAAATGGTTCATATTAAAAATCTCACCATTTGCAGTTTTACGCCCATGAAACTGCGCCCCATACCAAGATGCAAGCCCTGTTTTATCATAAGTATCATCGGCTTTAGGATGATATTTTGTGCCAGATACAACATAAGGATTTCCAACTTTATAAACCCCCTTGCCTGTTGGAGCTTTTTCAGAATTTCCGCCTCCTACGCAAGAGACAAGTACAGAAAGACCTAAGATAAACAGAAATATTTTTAAAATTTTCATTTTAACTTATCCGACAAAAAACTTACCCCAAGCGCATAATAATTTGAACAATTATAAGTTAATATTGCTCTAAAATTTTCATAAGCAAGATAGGCAGGACCCTCTTTACCCGCTGGCATAACCAATGTTGCTTTAAAGCCTTTTATTTTTGGAAGGCTCTTTCCCCATTTTGTCCGCACGCCCATCTCTTGCCACTGGGCTAATGAAAATTCCCTACTATGGTGTTTTAAAGACCGATTACAGCTTTTAGGTTTTTTAAGCCGCTTTGTCTTTTCTAACAATGCATCTATATTTTGAGGAAGCGTAACTTCCCTGCCCCATGTTTGATCATTACGCCAGCCATGCTTTTTTAAATAATTCCCAATAGAAGCAAATGAATCACCGTAATTTGTCCAAATATTCTTTTTTCCATCACCGTCTAAATCAAAAGCATATGCAAAAAAACTGCCTGGCATAAACTGCCCCTGCCCCATTGCGCCTGCCCATGACCCTTTCATCTGGGAAGCTGGAATATGACCTTCTTCTAAAATTTGAAGAGCTTTCATCAGCTGCGCTCTAAAAAACTTACTGCGTCTCATATCATAGGCAAGCGTCATTAATGAACGGACAACATTATGCCCGCCTGTATAGCTGCCATAATTTGTTTCCATTCCCCATATAGCAGCAATAAAACGTTTTTGAACTTGGGTAATATTTTGCGCCTTTGTAAGCAGCTCTTTATGTTCAGATATTTTAACAAGCCCCCGCTTCACTCTCGTCTTTGTGACCCGGCCCTTAATATATTTTTTAAAAGTAATCGAAAATTCAGGCTGAGTACGGTCAAGCTTAATGACTTTTGGGTTTAGCTTAATATCTTTAAATGCAGCCTCTAAGACCTTTTGAGAAATATTGTTTTTAAGGGCTTCTTTCTTTACCTCTTCCAACCATTTTTCAAAGGGAACGGGGTTGTCCGCAACTTTTCTTGGCTCTTTTGCAAAAAGCTGCCCTGAAAAAATACTGCTCATTAATATACTTAAGATAAATATCTTTCTGCTCAAAATCATATCCTTCATTTTAGATAAATAGCTTTTTATATAATGAAGCTATTTTACGGCAAGATAAAGACCTAAATTTAAAAATTTATTTTAAGAAAGAAAACTACTTGACCAACTTAAACTAATGCCCTAAAAACCGTCTCAAGAAGCCGCTGAGTTAGAAAGCT
Source organism: Emcibacteraceae bacterium (assembly GCA_016744185.1). Classification (GTDB taxonomy): domain Bacteria; phylum Pseudomonadota; class Alphaproteobacteria; order Sphingomonadales; family Emcibacteraceae; genus Pseudemcibacter. The sequence continues at coordinate 25,358 of JADGEY010000014.1, forward strand.
CAGATGCGCCTTAATCTTTATGCGGAGAGGTGGCAGAGCGGTTGAATGCACTGGTCTTGAAAACCAGCAAGGGTGCAAGCCCTTCGAGGGTTCGAATCCCTCCCTCTCCGCCATTTGATAATGCTTATTTTTAGATGATAATTCCCCAGTAGCCATATTCATAGGTTGCAGGCTCTGATTTCTCAAGCTTATTTAATAAAATTAAATAAAAAGACCTTAATGCTTGAATATTTAGTAACTGTATTTTTATCTCACAGTCATTATTTGTAACTATTGAATATAAGGGCTTGAAAAAAAACAATTCAAATGATATTTTAAGAATGCTTCAACACTCAATAATGAAACGCTTCAACACTCAACAATGAGGGGATATTTTCTTGAAAATCAATATAATATTTATTCTCGTGGCAACGCTTATATTAACAAGTTGCAACACGGCTGATAAGAAAACACAACCTACTAAAAACTCTAATTTAACGCACGGACAAGTACAGCTTACTTTAAAAAAAGGCATCACAACAAAAACAGAGGTATTAGAGACTTTTGGCGCGCCAAATATCACAACAATAGATGCTTCTGGTCGTGAAGTCTGGACTTACCAAAGACATGCTAGGGTCGCTAATGCAAGCTCATCAAGCAGTTTTGGGACTATTATACTTTTTGGTAAGAACAGCTCTACCGCTGGGTTTGAAGAGTCTAGCAGAACAATGACATTAATCATTAAATTTGATGAAAATCAAAAAATTCATGACTTTAAATCACGTTCTTCCAATTTTTAATATAAAAACCACTTTTAATATAAAAACCACTAGGAAAAAAAATGAATAAAAAGATAATTGCAAATTCAAGCAATGCAAACAAAAAGCTTTGAAGCAAATAAAGAAATTGTATTTTCATCTGTAGTTTCAGTTCTTCAAGACCTTGGATATATTATAAAAGGCGCAGATATTAAAACGGGCTTTATTAATGCTCAAAGCGCCACTAAAGATACGTCAGGTATCTTATCTAAGATGTTTGATGGAGACTCCAGCAATTCTCGCACCAATGTTACAGCATTTGTAGAAAACCGCGGCAACAGCACTTCTGTGAGATTAAACTTTGTCGTCTCAAATACAGCAAGCAGTGCTTACGGACAAGCGTCACAAAATGATCAAATTATTCATGATGCAAGTGTGTATGAAAATGCTTTTAATAAAATTGGCGATACTGTTTTTATAAAAAACGGTAATTAAGCACCTTCTACAAATTCTATGGGTCGCTCACTCGTTTTGGTGAGCGACCTACTTTATCAAAATTCCTTCATTGACTTAAATATTTTAACATAAGCTTTCAGAATTGAGATGTTTTTTTAGAGTCTGGTAAATTTTAGAGATGTTTTTTTCTTAATTTACTTTGCGGTTATTAAATCTAAATTCACATTCTTTTAAATGCAAATAAAAGACCTGCTCGGCAAGCCCCTTAAACGGGACGAACCTCCTTTTGGCAAAGCTCCAAAGGCTTCCCATTCCATGTACAGGACATTTTCCTCCTGCTAACTCATTGTTTTAATAGTTAAAAACTAAAAGAACATAGATAAACATGCCCTTTAAAGCTCTAGTGAGAAAGGTCATACCGCTCATATCTAAGCGGCGAGACAATATTAAATATCCTGTGATAACAACAAATAAGATAAGCATACCTCTTAACCACGGCTCACCCGTAATGGCAAAGGCTTTCCAAATATAAAACATAATTCTCTATAGCATCATCAGTAGTATCTAATATTGATTCAAACATGACAGGGGCTTTCTATTTTGTTTTATAGGGGTTATAATTAGGGTCAAAATTATTAATATTATGGCGTTTTTTAATATTAATACCCACGTCTTTTAAGGAGAGTGTATTATCTTTCAAAAGTCTTTCTAGGGGGTCACAGTCACTCCATTCCCTACCCCTGCCGCCAATTTTATTTCGACAAGCCCATATTTTATCCCATTTATCAAAATACCATTTTCCGAAAGCAGGGCTTCTGATATGAACGGTTTTTACTGTTGGGAATTTATTATGACGCAGCGCATCTCTTAGATCTAATTCAAATATTATACATTTTTGCTTATAAGGGGAAAAGCGAGGGTCTTCTGGATTTTGCCAATGTTTATAACAACGGTTTTTTAAGCCCCCTGCTGCTTCTACTACTAAATATAGCCATTCTTTATCCGCTTTCAAAAAAGGTTCAGGAAGAACCGTCTTAGAGGGTTCTTCCGCAGAACAGCCTGTAACAGTTAAAAAAGCTGCGGTTATGAGGGTTGGTATAATTTTTTTCATAATATTTTCCTATATGTTGATGGGTGTTGTTTCTCTGCAAGGAGAAGATGATGATGTAAAATTAACATTAGTATAATATTTGTTTTCTATATTCGCAAGATCAAAACCACAGGGCGCAGTGAGTTCTTTGTGACCTGTGCAGCTCAATATTTTACTAGGAACAAATGTATTTAATTTGCTGATTCGTACGGGCGATTAAAGCTTGATTACTTTAAGCTGCCTTAAGGTGCATTTGAATTAGCAATCAGTTTGTTAAGATCATTAAACCTCCAGAATTTTTCCTTTTTCATAGGAAGTAAGCGATCACGTGAGAGTTACTCACGGTCTCTACAGCCTTGCCGTCTCGTTTTAAAAGCCCAAATGCAGTTGTCTTTTCTGCTGCAGCTCGCCCGCTTTTTTCACGAATACGGCATATACCAAAGTAACTCTCATCCAGTTTAAACGTCCCTGTAGAGGTTTTATTTCCAGCACATCTCGTTACGATATAGAGGCGTAATTTTGCATATATTACTTTGCAAGAACGATGGGAATAGGGCTGATTTGATGGGCTTCTAGGCGTTTAAATCCATTGAAAAGCACCTTGAGAGAATGCTTGAATTTACTCTCCGAAATATGAGAACGGTTGTAAGACTTGTTTTTTTATTCTTATTGATAATGACTTAGGCTAATATATTATTGTCTAAATCACCAGCCCCCTATTAATTCACTTTAACGTTTTACTTGCTATTTTCTTTCCATTCCCCTGCCATTTTTTTCGCCTTTGCGATTTGCAGAGAGGTCATCTTATTTTCTATAATCTCTTTATTTTCTTTCGCAATCTCATCGCCTTGGCTAGCGGCTAAATTAAAATACATATGTGTCTTAACATAATCCTGAGCAACGCCATGACCATTATTATACATAATTCCTAAATTATTTTGCGCAGAAGAATAACCTTGGTCTGCAGATTTTTTGAACCATTTAACCGCTTCTCTATAATTCTTAGCAACACCTTTGCCAGCATCATACATAAACCCTAAATTATATTGCGCATAAAAATAACCCTGTCGGGCTGACTTTCTGTATAATTTAACCGCTTTTCTATAATTTTGTTTAACACCTTTACCATTAGCATACATAAGAGCTAAATTAAATTGTGCAAAATAATAACCTTGCTCTACAGATTTTCTGTACCATTTAAATGCTTCTTTATAATTTTTAGCGACACCTTTACCTGAATCATACATAAAGGCTAAATTATTTTGCGCATAGGAATCCCCTTGTTCCGCAGACTTTCGGTACCATTTAGCTGCTTCTTTATAACTCTTAGTAACGCCCTTGCCATAATAATACATAAACCCTAAATTATATTGCGCATAAGAATCCCCTTGTTCCGCAGATTTTCTATACCATTTAGCCGCTTCGCTATAATTCTTAACAACAGCCCAACCATTTTCATGCATAACGCCTAAATAAAATTGCGCACTACGGTGCCTATTCTTTGCAGAAGCCGTAAATTCTTTCAATGCCCTTTCGTAGTCCTTGGCTTTATAAGCATCAAACCCCTTGCCAAAATCAGCGAAACATACGTTAATGCTTAAAAGCGCAGACATAATAAATATGGGTATATATTTTAGAATTAATTTCATACTGTAATCTCACAAACTATTTTACTTACTAATTATATCTTCATTGATCTTTTTTGTAAAGATCAATGAAAACCCAGATTAAATATTACCAAGCTAGTTTTAAAAAACCTTTAAAGGTTAAATATAATTTTAAATATCTTTATTTGACCTTTTATTTGTATCCACATTTGAATATTTTTCGGTAGCGCTTGTTTCGGCGGGGGTGAAATTTTTTATGTTGTCATAGAGCTTTGCGCCCTTATCTTTAAATTTCTGCGCCATTTCTGCCATGCCTGATGCTGCATATTCACGGACTTCTTGCGAAATTTTCATCGAGCAGAATTTTGGGCCGCACATAGAGCAGAAATGAGCTACTTTATGAGCATCTTTTGGCATGGTTTCATCATGGTAAGCGCGCGCTGTATCTGGATCAAGCGATAGGTTAAATTGGTCTTCCCATCTAAAATCAAACCGTGCCTTTGACAGCGCATCATCACGGATTTGCGCTCCTGGGTGTCCTTTGGCAAGGTCCGCTGCATGAGCCGCAAGCTTATAGGTAATGACCCCAACTTTTACATCATCTCTGTTCGGCAGCCCCAGATGTTCTTTTGGCGTGACATAGCACAGCATAGCGCAGCCGAACCAGCCAATCATCGCTGCGCCAATCCCAGATGTAATATGATCATATCCCGGTGCAATATCTGTTGTTAGGGGTCCAAGCGTATAGAAGGGAGCTTCATGGCAGCATTCGATCTGCTTATCCATATTGACCTTGATTTTATTCATGGGAACATGCCCTGGGCCTTCTATGAAAACCTGAACATCTTCTTCCCATGCGATCTTCGTCAGCTCGCCCAAGGTTTCAAGCTCGCTAAACTGCGCCTCATCATTAGCGTCCGCAACCGACCCTGGGCGAAGACCATCACCAAGGGAAAATGTAACGTCATAAGTTTTCATAATCTCACAAATATCTCTAAAATGAGTATAGAGAAAATTTTCTTCATGATGAGCAAGGCACCATTTCGCCATGATTGATCCGCCCCTAGAAACAATTCCCGTCACCCTGCTCGCCGTCATTGGAACGTAGCGCAGAAGCACGCCGGCATGGATTGTAAAATAATCAACCCCCTGCTCTGCTTGTTCAATTAGAGTATCCCGAAAAACTTCCCAAGTCAGGTCTTCTGCAACGCCGCCGACTTTTTCAAGAGCTTGATATATGGGAACTGTCCCAATCGGTACGGGAGAATTTCTAATAATCCATTCACGGGTATTATGAATATTGCGTCCTGTGCTTAAATCCATGATCGTATCACCGCCCCAGCGGGCTGCCCAGACCATTTTATCAACCTCTTGGGCGACAGAAGATGTTACCGCTGAATTTCCGATATTGGCATTAATCTTAACAAGGAAATTACGTCCAATAATCATCGGCTCGATCTCTGGATGATTAATATTAGCCGTTAGAACCGCTCTTCCCCGTGCAATTTCACTGCGCACAAACTCCCCTGTAATCTCATCTGGAATATCTGCGCCAAAATCTTCTGCATAGGGATCAGGTTTGTAATCATCACCCAGAGCGGCTCTGCACATATTCTCTCTTATCGCTACAAATTCCATTTCAGGAGTGATGATACCTTGGCGGGCATAATGAAGCTGCGTGACATTTTTACCGCTCTTGGCTTTTAGTGGTATATGTGCAACAGGGAACTGCTCTGCAAGGAATTTTTCAGAGACATTTCCATTGTCTTCAGGCTTTATATCTCGCCCGTCATAAGGCTGGGTATCACCTCTTTCTAAAATCCAGTCCGTTCGCATTCGGACAAGACCCTTGTAAATATCAATATCAGCCGAGGGGTCTGTATAGGGGCCTGACGTGTCATAAACGCGCACCTTTGGCTTTAATTCATCGCTAAGCGTAATTTCACGCATTGGCACCCGAATATTCGGACGGCTGCCTTCTACGAAAATTTTTTCTGACCCAGCAAAAGAGCCTGTAGTGATTTCCATTTTTTTAAATTTACTAATTTCATTCATCGCTTAAGATCTCCTAATTTTTATATAAAGGGAGACCCGAGATTAATAGTGGGGCGCAATTTTTAAATAAATATGATCTTAAAAAAAGATTATATTTCTTCCTTCCCTCCGCCAGAATAACCCGGATCAGGTTCTAAGGGTTACTGTTTAAATCAAACAGAATCTCAGTTTAAAAACTCCCCTAGGAATCTGCGGCTATGATGTGCAGTTTTTCATAAAAAAGCAAGCGGTCATTTTATTTATAGGCAAAGAATATAAAGAGCGATATAAGCCCTGCATGGAAATATCAATTGCAGAATTAAAAACTCAGATAAAATATGGGCAGCGCATTCTGGGGCTTGACCTTGGCAGCAAAACAATTGGGCTCGCTCTTTCGGATACATTGCGTATGATTGCAAGCCCGATGGAAGTCATTCATAAATCTAAATTTACCAAAGATGCTGAAACGCTTATTGCAATTATTAAAGAACATAATATTGCAGCCCTTGTTATTGGGCTTCCTAAAAATATGGACGGCAGCGAGGGGGCAAGATGTCAATCATCACGGCAGTTTGCGCAAAACTTCACTGAAAAACATGATGTTCCCATAATATTTTGGGACGAACGTCTCTCTACCGTAGCTGTGACCCGAACTCTGCTCGAAGCCGATACAAGCCGTAAAAAACGTAAAATAGTGGTCGATAAAATGGCAGCCGCTTATATTTTGCAGGGCGCGCTTGATAATTTAGGGCATTGTTAATTTTTCTTGCTCTAAGCTTGGCAAGTCTTTATAGATATTAATTCAAGTAGCACTCTTTATTTGAAGGATCAAAACATGCCATTTGCCCATAAACATCTTCTTGGTATTGAAGGGTTAAAAGAGCATGAAATCACCCAAACCCTTGACCTCGCAGACACTTATGCTTCTAGCAACCGCACCAGTCAGAAAAAGAAAAATATCCTAGAGGGTAAAACCCAGATCAATCTTTTTTATGAGAATAGCACCCGTACAAGAATGTCTTTTGAGATAGCAGGTAAAAGACTTGGCGCAGATGTTACCAATATGACCTCATCAGGCTCATCAATTAAAAAAGGCGAAACTTTGCTTGATACCGCCCTAACCCTGAACGCCATGCACCCCGATATATTGGTGGTTCGCCACGGCAGCGCAGGAGCGGTACAGCTTTTAAGCCAGAAAATGAACTGCCCCGTTCTGAATGCAGGGGACGGGCAGCATGAACATCCAACGCAGGCCTTGCTTGATGCGCTAACTATTCGGCGCAGAAAAGGACGGATAACAAGATTAACGGTCGCTATTTGCGGTGACGTTCTTCATAGCCGAGTTGCCCGCTCCAACATTCATCTTCTGGGTATTATGGGCGCGAGAATCCGCCTTATTGCCCCCCCGACCCTGCTGCCTTCTGGCGTGGATAAGATGGGCTGTGAGATTTTCCATGATATGCATGAGGGGCTTAAAGGCTGCGACGTGGTCATGATGCTCCGCTTGCAGACTGAACGCATGAATGTGGGCTATTTCCCTAGTATAAGTGAATATTTCACTCTATATGGGCTTGATTATGATAAATTATCCATGGCAAAAGAAGATGCGATGATTATGCACCCCGGCCCGATGAATAGAGGCGTTGAAATTGATGCCGCTGTTGCAGATGATATTGAAAAAAGTGCAATACAAGAACAAGTCGAAATGGGAGTTGCCGTTCGCATGGCATGTCTTGACCTTCTAACTCAGGCAGATAGAGGAGATGAATCATGACAAGACATATCCTGCTTAAAAACGCCCGCCTTTTAGACCCTGATACGAATATGGATCAAACGGGTGATCTTTTAATTAAGGACGGTATTATCGCTGATATTGGCGAAAATATAAAAGCTCCTAAAGATGCAGAGATTATTGAGTGCGGCGGGCATTGCCTTTGCCCTGGTCTGATTGATATGCGGGTTTTTATTGGAGTACCAGGGGCGGATTATAAAGATACGATCCAAAATACTGGCGAGGCAGCGGCGGCGGGCGGGATTACCACCGTATGCGTTCAGCCCGATACCAGCCCGATTATTGATAATCATGCGGCGGTCATTTATCTTGAAAGCCGTGCTAAAAATGCTCTGGTTAATTTTATTCCTTTCCCTGCGGCAACAAAGCAGCTTCAAGGGACTGAAATGACCGAAATTGGCTTGATGAGTAAATCGGGCATTAAGGCTTTTACGGACTGCAATAAATCCATTGCCGATGCGAGCCTTATGATGCGGATTTTAAAATATGCCAGTGCATTTGATGCGCTAATTATTCAGCATTTAGCCGAACCTAGCCTCTCTAAAGGCTGCATGAATGCGGGGGAGCTTGCAACAAGGCTTGGACTTCCAGGTATTCCCACTTCGGCAGAGGTGATTATGCTCGAGCGTGATCTTAGACTTTTACAAAATCTTAACGCTCGGTATCATGCGTCTCAAATTACCTGCGCTGATAGTGCTGAAATTATAAAATCAGCGAAAGCAAAGGGGGTAAAAATCACGGCTTCTGTCTCTATCCCTCATATTGCGCTTAATGAGCTTGCAGTAGCTGAATATAAAACATTTGCCAAGGTCTCTCCGCCGCTTAGAGGTGAAAGCGACCGCCTCGCCATGGTGATGGCACTTAAAGATGGCACAGCCGATGTCATTGTCTCTGGTCATGATCCTGAAGATTCTGAAAGCAAGCGGGTTCCTTTTGAATATGCAGAAACAGGAACAATCGGACTTGAAACCTTGCTCATTATTGCCTTAGAACTTTACCATAACGGCACGATTGAGCTTCTTCCTTTGCTAAGAAAAATGACGTGCAACCCTGCTAAAATTTTAGGATTAAAATCTGGGGTTTTGCAAAAAGGCGCACCTGCCGATCTTTGTCTATTTGATTTACGCACCGCAAAACGCATTGATAAAAACAAAATGGTTAGCATTACCAAAAACACTCCCTTTGATGGTAAGCCTATTCAAGGGCAAGTTCTTAGAACTTTTGCTGGGGGTAGAGAGATTTTTAGCTACCATAATTAAAAACAAACGAGATTAGAATATGGATATTACTTATATCGCTCTTGCCGTCTCTTTAGGCTATCTTTTAGGGTCTATTCCTTTTGGGCTTGTTCTAAGTCGAATGGCAGGGCTTGGCGATATTCGTAAAATTGGCTCTGGCAATATTGGCGCAACCAACGTGCTAAGAACGGGTCATAAAAAACTCGCCCTTGCAACGCTTCTGCTTGATAGCGGTAAAGGGGCGATTGCTGTTCTGCTTGCCTCTGCTTTAGAAAAGCACTACGCACTTGATTTATATCTTGGACTTATCGCAGGGGCAGCGGCTTTTCTGGGGCATCTTTATTCTATATTTCTTAAGTTTACGGGCGGAAAAGGCGTTGCGACTTTTCTGGGGACGCTCATCGCTGCCCACCCATTAACGGGGCTAAGCACAGCTGTAATATGGCTGGGTTCTGCGCTGCTGTTTCGCATGTCATCGCTTGCAGCTCTTACCGCGTCTTTATGCTCTCCTATCATTGGCTATTACCTATATGGAATGCCCCTTGCCTTGTTATCCTTGGGCTTATGCTTATTGATTTTTTACAAACATAGAGAGAATATTAAAAGAATTCTAGAGGGCAGTGAGCCAAAAATTAGAGAAAAGAAAAAAACATAACATCAGGGGGAGTATTTATGTATCAAGAACCTGTAACGTTAAGCCAAAATGAAAAACTAGCCCGCCTAAGATTAATCCGAACGGCTAATATTGGGCCCATTACATACCGCCAGCTTTTAGGGCGTTATGGCAGTGCAGAAAATGCCCTTAACGCTCTGCCTGAACTGTCAAAAAAAGGCGGACGAAAAAAACCGCTTATCGCTTACAGCAAAGCGAAGGCTGAAAAAGAAATCAAAGCCTTGAAAGACATCGGCGGGCATCTTATTGTCTGCGGAGATCATGCCTACCCCCTGCCCCTTAGTCATATAGAAGATGCACCGCCTATTTTAATGGCGCTGGGGGATATTACTCTGCTTAAGAAAAAAACCTTTGCCATTGTTGGGGCAAGGAATGCTTCTATTATTGGACAGAAAATTGCAGGTAATGCTGCTACTAAACTTGGTAAAGCGGGCTATGTTATCGCTTCGGGCCTCGCAAGGGGGATTGATGGGACAGCCCATAGTGCATCTATTACAACAGGCACAATCGCTGTTGTTGCGGGCGGCATTGATGTGATCTATCCAAGAGAACACCAAACTCTTTATGAGCAAATTGTTGAATATGGTCTTGTTATTTCTGAAATGCCGCTTGGCACGCAGCCTATTGCACGGCATTTTCCGCCCCGAAACCGTATTATATCGGGGCTTTCTATTGGGGTTTTGATTGTTGAGGCGACCGAAAGATCAGGATCGCTTATCACTGCCCGAATGGCAAATGAGCAAGGGCGTGAGATTTTTGCAGTTCCAGGTAGTCCGCTTGACCCAAGAGCAAAAGGCCCCAACAGCCTGATTCGTGACGGCGCAGTGCTTGTTCAGTCCACGGGGGATATTTTAGAAGCGCTTCATAGTTTAGAAAATAAATCCATATCAGAGCCTGAATATGATCTCTTTGACAGCCCTATCATAGAGCCACTAGCAGAAAGTGAGTTAGAGCTTGCACGCTTTGATATTAAAGAGAAATTGAGCTTTACAGCTGTCTCTATCGATGAAATAATTCGCCTTACAGGTTTTAGCCCTGCCGTGGTGCAAACCATACTGCTAGAATTAGAGCTTGCAGGAGAAATTTCACGGCATAACGCAAATAGAGTAGCTTTTTGCTAATTTATTCTGTAAAAGCCCGTTCTATTAGAAGTTTGATTTTAAACACGCATATATAGAGACAATTAAAATATGAAAACGGTTGTAGTTGAATCCCCCTCAAAAGCAAAAACAATTAATAAATACCTTGGATCAAACTATCATGTCTTGGCAAGTTTTGGTCATATTCGTGACCTTCCCTCGAAAAATGGTTCTGTTGATACAGAGAATGATTTTGAAATGCTGTGGGAAGTTGATGCTGATTCAAAAAAACGCATTAAAGATATTGCCGATGCGACAAAAAACAGTGACGAAATTATTCTAGCAACCGATCCTGATCGTGAAGGAGAAGCTATTTCATGGCATGTCCTTGAAGTCCTGCGTAAAAAACGGGGCATCATGAAGGATGTAAAAGTAAAGCGGGTGGTTTTTAACGAAATTACAAAAACTGCCATTCTAAAAGCGATGGAAGAGCCACGTGACATTGATGAAAAGATGGTCGATGCTTACCTTGCTCGCCGTGCGCTTGATTATCTGGTGGGCTTTAACCTCTCGCCCGTGCTTTGGCGCAAGCTTCCTGGGTCAAAATCAGCTGGACGGGTTCAGTCCGTTGCCCTGCGCCTTATTTGCCAGCGGGAACTTGAAATTGAATGTTTTAATTCAGAAGAATATTGGACTATCGCAGGAACGTTTCAGGGAAATGAGAAAAAATCTTTTGAAGCACGCCTTACTCATTATAAGGCTAAGAAACTTACAAAATTCTCGCTTAATAATGAAAAAGATTCCCATGCCGCCCGTGATGCTGTCTCTTCGGCAAGCTTTACGGTGGATAATGTCCAGAGCAAGCCTACCAAAAGATATGCTTCCCCGCCCTTTACAACCTCAACTCTTCAGCAAGAAGCGTCAAGAAAGCTTGGCTTTAATGCCCAGCGGACAATGCGCACGGCGCAGAAATTATATGAAGGTTTTGAGATTGACGGGGAGACGGTTGGTCTTATTACCTATATGCGTACCGACGGCGTTAATATCGCAGGGGAAGCCGTAGCCCAGTGCCGCAGCGTTATTGCCAACGAATATGGCGCAAATTACGTTCCTGAAAAGCCCCGTTATTATAAATCTAAACAAAAAAATGCGCAGGAAGCTCATGAAGCGATCCGCCCGACATCTCTTGGCAGGCTGCCGAAATTCGTTCGCAAGCATCTTGATGAAGACCAAATGCGTCTTTATGAGCTTATTTGGAAAAGAACGATTGCCAGCCAAATGGCTGAAGCAAGGTTAGAGCGGACAACGGCTGAGCTTAAAAATTCTGTCGGTGACCTTACGCTGCGCGCCGTGGGAACAGTTCAAATATTTGACGGGTTTTTGGCTCTTTACCAAGAAGGAAAAGATGATGTTAAGGAGAGCGAAGACGAAAAACGCTTGCCTAAACTTCTCAAAGGTGAAAATGTTAATGCTGAAAAAATTGTAGCAAATCAGCATTTTACTGAACCTCCTCCAAGATTTTCAGAGGCAAGCCTTGTTAAAAATATGGAAGAACTTTCTATTGGTCGCCCTTCTACTTATGCTTCTATTCTTACTGTTCTTAGAGATCGTAATTA
>JADGEY010000150.1 GCA_016744185.1 Emcibacteraceae bacterium
TACTAAAATCGTCACCTTAACCTAAAGAAACGTTAACAATTAATGATTCTGCCCTGGTTAAACATACTATTTAAACTTATTTTCTTTTAAAAAATGCTCTGGAAGCACGATATAAATTATAAACGTCAATTTTTGAGCTTACGGCATAGGGGGTGTGAATTGAAAGAAGCGGCACGCCAAAATCAATAACCTCCATATTTTGAATGGAAAATAAACCGCCAAACGTTCCGCCGCCTGCTTTTCCAACTTTATAGGTTGTGGTCTGCCAAGGGATATTTTCTTTATCCAGCGTATTGCGAATTTCAGCTATAAACTCACTATTAGCATCAAACCCCCGCCCATAAAGTTTAATATTAACGCCAAAACCTAGGCGTGGCGCATTTTGTTTTTCCCAGCTTTCAGGCTTCATTGGATTAATGCCAGGGTTAACATCAATTGAAACCATTTTGGAATTGCGTAAAGATGTGCGCAGCATAGGTTCACGGTAGCGGCTGCCTTGTTTTTTATAAATAAGGCGAGACAGAAGACTAGAGAAATAGCTTGATTTTGCGCCCGTATTATTTCCATTACCCACTTCTTCATTATCAACCAGATAAGCAATAGCTGTTTTTTTCGGAGTTTTAAGATCAGAAACAGCCCGCAGAGCCGCATATGATGCAAGACGGTCATCTTGTCCATATATAGCCATAAGACCGCGGTCAAAACCAACATCTCTTGGCGGCATGGCGGGGACAAGAGCAAGCTCGGCAGAAACCAGATCATTTGGGGAAATATTATATTTAGCTTTTAAATATTTAAGAACTTGCCCAGATACATCTTTACCTGTTTTTGAATCAGGGATATGCCCCGCTAAAGGATCAAGCATTTCATATTCAATATGCTCGCCGACTTTTTTATTTCTATATCCTTTATCCGTATGAGGTGACGTTTCCGCAATGATAAAAATAGGGTCACTTTCTTTAAGCCCCACATTGATTTGAACGGTTGATCCATCTTTTTTACTAACATGACCAATAAGAGCAAGGGGGATATTTGTCCATTGATAAGGTTTAATGCCGCCGTGGTAATTTGTTTGGAAAAGGGCGAACCCTTCTTTTGAATAAAAAGGCTTGCCCTTTAATTCAAGACGGGGTGAATCGATATGCGTTCCCACAACTCTAAAACCAGTTTGAAAGCCGTCCGACCCAATCACAATCAGCGTTAAAGCTCTTTTACGGTTTACATCATAATACCGCGCCCCTGCCACCATAGGCGATTTATCTGTTAGCTTCTTAAAACCTCTTTTTTTTGCAATTATGAGAGCTTCTTTAACAAAGGTAAGTTCTGTTAAAGCGGTTTTCATGAATTTTTTATACTCTTCGGCATAAGCAAAAACAGCTTTTCTTTCTTTAGCGGAAAGCGAAACCCATGAAGACTTACAGAATTTCATATTTTCTTTACAGCCCCCTGTCTTATCATCTTCTGCTCTTGCGGGGGCAGCGGTGATAAGGCTTACTGTTAGAGCTGTTAAAAATACTGTTTTAAAAAAGTGATGTACCGTAGATATTTTCATTTTATTTCCCATAGTGACTATGATATTTATATTATTGAAATGATCATACATAATTTTTGAACAATTAACAGCTTTAACATAAAGATTTAAGATAATTTGTCGCTGAATTAAAGGGTATAAAAATATGGCAAGATATGCGTGTATGTTACGGGCTATAAATGTTTCTGGGCAGCGAAAAATAGCAATGGCTGAGCTAAAAATACATATTCAATCATTAGGTTTCGAAAAAGTTGAAACCTATCTTCAAACGGGGAATATTATATTAAATTCTGATCTTTCACCCGATATAATAACCCAAAAAATCTCTGCTATGGTTTGTAAAGAATTTGGCTATTTTGATATAGATGTTTTTATATGGACAGAGGAGCAGATAAAATCTCTGGTAGAACGAAACCCTTATGTAAAAGAGCAGCAAGATTTTAAAAAACTTCATGTGACATTTTTAAGTTCAAAGCTAAAATATAGTCTGTATAACGCTCTTGATAAAGATAGCTTTCAGCCCGATGAGTTTGACTATAATGAAGATCAAAACGCACTTTATATTCACGGCCCTAATGGGTATGGCAGGACTAAACTTAATAATAATTTTTTTGAAAAGAAACTAAAATTAAGAGCAACAACAAGAAACTGGAACACCGTAAATAAGCTATTAGAATTGGTGCAATCTTAATATGAACTCTTATAGTCCCTTTGAAATTATAAATAAAAACTCGTCTTCTAATCTCATATTTATTTGTGAACATGCGAGTAACTTCATTCCCCCTGCTTACCATGACTTAAATTTAACAAAAGATCAGTTATTGCAGCATATTGCGTGGGATATTGGGGCAAAGTCTTTGACGATTGCTCTGGCAGAAAAATTATATTGCTCTGCTATTAATGCGTGTTTTTCACGTCTTCTCGTTGATCCAAACCGAGGGGTTAACCAGAAGGGTCTTATCCCTGACGCAAGTGATAACCTCGTCATTAAAGGCAATCTGAACCTAAGCCCTGAAGATAAAAATAATAGAATAGAGCAATATTACAAACCCTTCCATAGTGCCGTATCAGAGCTTATTTTGAACAATCGGCATGCCCAGCCTATTCTTTTTAATATTCATAGTTTTACTCCAGAAATAGATAATATTAAACGTCCATGGAAAATTGGTCTTTTATGGAATGAAGATCTGCGTATCCGTGATTTTTTTCTCCCTCTTTTAGAAGAGAAAGGATTTAATGTTGGGGATAATGAACCCTATAGCGGAAAAGAATTATATTTCACCCTTGACCATCATGCCGCGCCGCGCCGCTTACCTCATATCATGATTGAAATTAGGCAAGACCAAATAAATACACCAGAGGGGGTTCTTAAATATTGCAACATACTCAGCCCTCTTATTAAAAACATAGCAAAAACATTCATATAAGGATATTTCATGGACGACCAAACACGTACAGAGCTAGAAGCCACTGCCTTTAGACGCATAATAGCGCATTTAAGAAAAAGAACAGATGTGCAAAATATTGACCTAATGGGGCTTGCTGGATTTTGCAGAAACTGTTTTGCCAATTGGTACCTAGAAGCCGCTACAGATAAAAACATTGAAATGACTAAGCTGGAAGCGAGAGAGATTATTTATGGCATGCCCTATTCTGACTGGACTGAAAACCATCAAACGCCTGCGAGCGATGAGCAAAAACAAAAAATGGCAGATAGTTTGAAAAAAAACAAAGAAATGTAAAATAAAGAATTGCGATTATTTTACGATACGCATAATGTGCGTTTAAATAATAATTAAATCTGGAGCTAAAATAATGAATGACGTAAGTGCAGTTGCAACGGACGTTTTACGGTCTTTTGTTGAACGTATCGAAAGACTAGAAGAAGAAAAGAAAAATCTGAGTGAAGATTTAAAAGATGTCTATTCAGAAGCTAAAGGCAATGGTTTTGATGTTAAAATCCTGCGTAAAATTATAGCAATGCGCAAAATGGAAGATCATGAAAGACAAGAGCAAGAAGCCCTTATTGATCTTTACGCTTCCGCTCTTGGTATGGCTAGAGCTGAATAACTAAAAACATAGAGCAAGCCGAATAATATAGTGAAGAAATTAGGCTATTGGGCAAACTAGGTTTTATGGTAGTATCCTGAATTCTGTGTAAGTGACCATTTGATTATATTTTCAACATCCATATATTGATGTTGGAAAACGGTCATGGAACAGGACAGCGAACTGGTTCATTGCCTGTTTCCACACTCTGGGT
>JADGEY010000151.1 GCA_016744185.1 Emcibacteraceae bacterium
ATATTATAATAATATATTAAATAGCAAGATACTAAGGTCGGTAATTATGAATGATAAATTAAAAACAAATTTAGATGTTTCAAAGTCTCGCCGGAAACTTTTGAAAGCAGGTGCTTTGACGGCCCCTGTTATAGCAACCCTTAATACGACTGCTTTTGCAAGTGGTGCAGCAACGTCTATTAGTGCTTGCCTTGGTCAGGTTTATAATGAATTTGATAATCGTATTCCTACGAATGTAGGGAAAGTTATTAGATCTCGCCATACTTCTGGTATGACTATTGTCCGCCCAAAATCAACATATTACCCTAGATTTGATGAAACCAATAATGACCATTGGTACTATATTTCTGATTTAAAGAAAAGTAATGGAACATTGCATTCTTGTATGACATCTATCATCCAAGATACAACTCTACAGCCTGCATATAGTGCTTATTGGAATCGTTATATAAGAAAAAAAACCTTAAATTGAGTCTATGATGGTCTTTAACCAAAAGAATGATTTAAACTGGATTAAGGGAAATATTTGGTTGTCTCCTGATGCTGTATCTTTTTTATGGGTGGTCTATGATGATGCTTGGATAATTTTTGATAAAAGATCAGGCTGCTCTCATATTTTTAATGATTTTAGCCGGGGTATATTCTCTTATTTTGAAGAAAAACCTATGGGTTTTTTTGATCTCTTAAAGGCTGTTAAAAAAGATATGGGTAAAGATTTTTCTAATAGCTTAGAAGATAAAATATTAGAAACTATTCAAGTATTTGACCAAAAAGGGATAGTCTCTCCTCTTTAATTATATGTAATAAAAGATACCGAATATTCTTATGGCTGACTTAAAAATCAAAGATTTACCCTCTAACATTGCGCATCGTTACTTATCTAAAGGGCGTTTTCTTTCAGGTTTTGGAGTAAATATTTTCAGATCATCTCCTGATTTAAATATAGAAATAGGGCCTTTTAAAGTTGCCGTTTCCATAGATTATCCAGCAGTAAGAGAAGAATTTTTAAAGTTATATGCGCCTTATTCATGCTCTATAGGCGAGGAGATAATGGATTCTCGGCTGCATGTTCATGCCTCAAGTTTTTTAAGACGTTTTGTCAGAAAAAATGTGACGGTAAGCCATGGATATAAAAATAATTTTTATCCACTAAGAGCTGAGGTCGGGGCTGTTGCAACTGAGATGGGCTTTAATTGGTCTGTTGCCATGGGCTGTCGCCATTTACTTTTGCTTCATGCGGGGGTTATTGAAAAAAAAGGCATGGTTGTGATTATGCCAGGGGCATCTGGGAGCGGAAAATCGACTTTATCAGCGGGGCTTGGCTTTCATGGCTGGCGGCTTTTTTCAGATGAATTTGGGTTAGTTGATTTAAGCACGCATCAGCTGCTGCCTTACCCTAGACCGGTTTCTCTTAAGAATAAATCCATTGAAGTGATGAGAGAATTGTTAGGGAGCAGGGGAGTTTTTAGCCAAAATTATTATGATACGCCAAAAGGAACAATGGCTTACCTTCAGCCCCCTGAAGATAGTATTTTACGTCACAAAGAGCCTGCAAAAGCACGGAAGATTATCTTCCCTCAATATATTCCTGATGAGCCAGCAACGAAAATCGCTTTAACCAAGACTTTGGGGTTTTTAAAGCTCATTCATTCTTCTGTTAATTTTGGTATTATTGGTGAAAAAGCATTTAAGGCGACCGAAGCAATTATTGATGAATGTGATATTTTTGCTATTACCTATCCTTCAATGGAAGAAGGGATGCGGCTTGTTAATGAGATCATGGATAATGATGAAAAAAGTGACGATCTTTTAAAAACAGCAGGAGAGAGAGATGAATAAAAAGCTGTTACAGCACGTAATTTTGCGTGTTTTAAAAGACCCAAAACTTATGACTAGGCTTAGCATTAGTGAATGGAACTTGCTTTTTATAAAAGGTAAAGACCTTACTATGTTAGGGCGTTTTTACATCATGGCAAAAGATCATAAAATACTGAATGATTTGCCTTCTAAGGCTCAGGATTTATTATTTTCTGCCTATAATGTTTCAAGTAACGGTTACGTTAGAATTAATTGGGAAATGAACCGAATAAAAAGAGCTTTGCATGAATACCAAGGTAAAGTAGTTTTATTAAAAGGCGGTGCTTATATTAGTGCAGGTCTAAAAGCGGCGCAGGGCAGGCAGTGCAGTGATGTTGATATTTTAGTATCAAAATCAGAAATTGATCTTGCCGAAGAATGTTTTTTATCAGAAGGCTGGATCAGTGACCTTGATAATCGTTATGATCAATATTATTACCGTCAATTAATGCATGAACTTCCACCTTTATATCATCCTGACCGTAATATTATTGTTGATATTCATCATAGTATTTTACCACCGACAGGAAGGCTTAAGCCGAACCCAGAAAAATTATTATCCTCTGCCGTAAAAATTACAAATGGCGAAAATAGTGGTTTTTATGTTTTATCTAATGAAGATATGCTTTTACATAGCGCAGCTCATATTTTTCATGATGGCGAGATGACGGGCGGGCTTCGGAATTTGCTAGAACAGCGTGATTTAATCGAAGAATTTGAAAAAGAAAAAAATAGTCATTTCTGGGACAATATTATCCCAAGGGCTAAAGAAATGGATTTAGGAAGACCCTTATTTTACTGCCTTCGCTATAATAAAGCTTTGTTAGATTTAAAAATCCCAAAGTCAGTACAGAAAGAAATAAAAAATTTCGCCCCTAATTCCTTTATCTTAGCTTTGATGGATTTTGCTGTGATTCAAGTTTTAGTCCCTACCCAAATAGACCAAAAAAGATTTTTAGGGCGGATAGCCGCGCAGGCTTTATATCTACGCTCTCATTTTCTTCGCATGCCTTTTCTTATGCTTTTAGGACATTTATCTAAGAAGTTTGTTCGCCGCTTAAAAGGTGAAAAACATTAAAGATCATTCATAATTAAATTTGCCGCACTTATAAAATTATCATAATGGTCAATAACCTTTGTCGGCTTATATTTAGAAATATGCTTATCAGTATAGCCAAAGGTAACGCCAATAGATGCGATACCAGCCCTCTGCGCTGCAATAATATCATTACTAGAATCGCCAACCATAATAGCTTTTTTCGGGTCGGCTTTTATGATGTCTAAAGTGGATAATATATGGCGTGGATCAGGTTTCATATATTTGAAGCTATCGCTGCCTGTTATGGCTGAAAAATAATCAAATAGTTTAAGTTCTTTTAAGAGCTTTTCTGATAATTTGAGCGTTTTATTGGTGCAAATGCCAAGAGGGATATTGCAAGATTTTAATTCTTCAAGAACCTGAATAAGACTGGGAAATATTTTAGTTTCTACGGCTATATTATGATAGTAATAATCTATAAATTCATTAAAGAGTTTTGTTAATTCCATCTCACTGGGCATAGTCCCTGATTGTGAAAACCCTTTTTGGATTAAAGCTTTTGCGGCTTTTCCGACCATTTGACGTATTTTTTCGGGTGGAATTTCAGGGCGATTATTTTTCCGCAAAAGATGGTTTAAAGTGGCTGATAAATCAGGCGCACTATCGACTAAAGTGCCATCTAAATCAAAAATAATGGCGGAGGGTTTTTTATTTTTAAACATTTTCATAATTAACATTTGTAATTGATAATTTAATCTATATATATAAATTTGTTATAGTTATATAATTTATTTATATAGTAAGTACTGTATATATT
>JADGEY010000152.1 GCA_016744185.1 Emcibacteraceae bacterium
GAAGAAGCTTTTCTGAAAAAATCTTTGATTTTGCAAAAAAACTTAGTTTAGAAGGAAGAGAAAAAACGCAAAAAGGTAAGATCAGAGATTTTTTTTCAAGATGGAAGCTTTATTGTTTTTTATTTTCTCTCGGTGCGGTAAGTGCGCTTGCTTTTGCCCCTATATTCCTGTTCCCTCTTCTTTTAGCTGTTTTACCTCTATTTATTGTTTTTTTATTTCAAGCTAAAAATAAATCAGAGGCTTTTATCTTTGGTCTATGGTTTGGTTTTGGGCAGTTCCTTGTTGGGCTGCACTGGCTGGTCTATCCTTTTAATGTTTACGGCGATATTCCAATTTGGATGCGTATTGTTATCATCATTATGTTTAATTGGGCTTTGGCATTTTTTAGTGCTTTTGCGAGCCTTAGTATTTGGCTTATGGCGGGAAAATATAGCAAGGATATTCAAGATTTAAGAGGACGTGCATTTTCGATAATCTTAATTTTTACAGCCATTTGGAATTTAACAGATTTTATACGAGGGCATATTTTTACAGGATTTCCATGGAATCTATCGGGTTATTTATTTGGTTTTAGCGATGTTTTATTGCAAACAACATCCCTTTGGGGAATTTATGGGCTTGGGGTTTTTGTGATATTTATTGCCGCCTCCCCCCTTTGGCTATTATTTTCTGAAAAAAAGATTTTACCTTTGGGAGCCGTGGGGTTTTTATCTTTTTCATTAATTCTTTTTGGGTATCAGCGTCTTCAAAATGAGACAGAATTTTCTAAAGATGTAAATGTAAGAATTGTTCAGCTGAATATTGATCAAAAATCCAAATGGGATATTGAAAGACGCAGTGCAGATTTTTTACGTTATTTAGAAAAGAGCAGGGGGAGCGAAAAGGGTAAAAAAAATATAATTATCTGGCCTGAAACGGCTGTTATTTACAATTTAATGGATAGTCCGCATAAACGCTATCAAATGGGGTCGGTACTCGATGATGATGATATTTTACTGACAGGGTTTGTCCGCCGAATGCGCTGGATCGAGAAGGGATTGCCTCACCTGAAAGTTTGGAATAGCATGATGGCGGTAGGGCATAAAGGTCAAATAATAGGTCTATATGATAAAAAACATCTTGTGCCTTTCGGAGATTATATACCTATTCCTTTTGTAAGTTTTCTTGAATTTATCGGGCTGGAGGATGTGTTTTTAAAAGGAGTGAGCTTTAGTGTAGGTCAGTCTCCTTCTAGATTAGCGTTATCAGATTTACCATCTGTTGGCATTTTAATTTGCTATGAAATTATTTTCCCAGGGCAAGTTACAGATCACGGTTCTCGTCCTGAATGGTTGTTGAATATGTCTAATGATGCATGGTTCGGAAATTTTGCAGGACCAGCGCAGCATTTTTTGCAAACAAAGGTTAGGGCTATTGAAGAAGGGCTGCCTTTAATTCGGTCAGGCGGCACGGGAATTTCTGCGGTTATCGATCCTTATGGGAGAGTTTTGGAAAAAATTTCTCTTAATAGACAGGGGATTATAAATTACAAATTACCTCTTAAAATTAAAGACAGAGTTTTTTATTCTTATAATTACAATTGGACTTTTATTCTATTATGTTTTACAATTATAATCTTAAGTAAAATTTCCTATATTGTAAAAAGATGACAGAGGTATAATAAAAGATATAGCGATAATTTAGAGTTCAGTTTAATATATATGCGGTTATCCTAGATAATAATTGCTTTTTTAATTAATAATTTATCAGCGGCAAAATGTTATGAAGACAAAAAAAATAAAACCTGATCCAGTTGATGTCCATGTTGGCTCACGGGTACGTTTAAGGCGGACGTTATTAGGGATGTCACAAGAAAAAATTGGCAATGCGCTAAATTTGACTTTTCAGCAAATTCAAAAATATGAAAGAGGGGCTAACCGTATTGGTTCAAGCCGCCTTTATCATCTATCTAAAATTCTTGATGTGCCGGTTTCTTTCTTTTTTGATGATATGACCCCTGTAAAAGCAAAGGGTATGGCAGAAAATACCAAACAGTCTTTTGAGGTTGAAACATTATCACGGCGTGAAACTTTAGAGCTTGTGAGAGCATATTATAAAATTTCAGATCCGGTGGTGCGCAAAAAACTTTTTGATTTGGTTAAAGCGCTTGGAAATTCGTCAGTGACAGTAGATTAATGCATAAAAATTATTTATGATTATTACAGGATCGTATGTCTGTTTATTCTTCATAAATATTTTATCTATGTTCGCCAAGATTTTTTAGATCGAATCTGTTATTAAAAATATAGTACCCTAAAATTTTTTTATTTTTGGGGTTTAATTACTATAAATATAATACAGGTATGTTCATGTCTCTTTATGATTTTGTAAAGCCCTTTTTTTTCGCCCTTAGCCCAGAAAAAGCTCATTCTATAGCGCTCTTTGCTCTAAAATATCATTTAGTGCCTGCTGAGGACTATCGAAATGATCCTATTTTAGAAACGTCTGTATGGGATATTTCTTTTCCAAACCCAGTAGGGCTTGCAGCGGGATTTGATAAAAATGCAGAAGTTCCAGATGCAATGCTTGCCCAAGGTTTTGGTTTTGTGGAAATGGGAACTGTCACACCAAAGGCACAACAAGGTAATCCAAAACCCCGCATTTTTAGATTGAAAGAAGATGGCGCAATTATTAACCGTTTAGGCTTTAATAATAGGGGGCTTGATGATTATGTAACAAGATTAAAAGCTCGTCAAAAGAATGGTGTTGTTGGGGCTAATTTCGGTGCAAATAAAGATGTGTTAGATCCCGCCGCAGATTATGAGGTGGGGCTGAAAGCTCTTTTGGGGCTTGCTGATTATTTTACGGTTAATATTTCTTCTCCCAATACACCTGGGCTTCGAAAGCTGCAGGGCAAAGAGGCTCTTGATGATTTGATTGCTCGTCTTATGCTGATCCGTAAGAAAGCAAAGCTTCAAAAAACACCGCCAATTTTAGTCAAGATTGCCCCTGATCTTAAAGGTGAAGAAAAAGAGGATATTGCGGAAATTATTTTAAAACATAAAGTTGATGGGCTTATTGTTAGTAATACAACTATTAGCGGCAGAGATTCTCTAGTTTCACAATATTCTGCTGAGCCGGGCGGTTTAAGCGGAAAGCCGCTTTTAAAGATTTCAGGGCAGGTTTTAAGCGATATGTACCGTTTAACAGGGGGGAGCGTCCCTTTAATTGGTGTTGGTGGCATAACAAATGGACAAGAAGCTTATGATAAAATACAAAAAGGTGCATCTTTAGTTCAGCTATATTCTGCGCTTGTCTATCATGGGCCTGGGCTTGTACGGCGGATCAATGATGAACTGGCAGAGCTTTTAAAAAAAGATGGGTTTAAGTCTGTTAAGCAAGCAGTAGGGACGGCCGTAAGGTAGGTTTTCCCGATAGGATATTCTTATAATTATTCAAACTAGAGAGCTATTCTTCCATGAGTGATTGTAAATAATTTTGAATATCTATTTTACCGCTTAAATCAATTTGAGTTTCAAGCCAGTCAAAATACTCTTCTTCTTCATGTAGGATTTGATCTAGAATATCTCTTGTAACGTAATCTTCTTTTGCTTCACAATATTCAATTGTTTCTTTTAAAGCTGAGATATTATCGCCTGTGAGCTGCATGTCTGACTCTAAAATTTCGGGTATATTTTCACCAATGCGTAAACGTTCAAGGC
>JADGEY010000153.1:0-254 GCA_016744185.1 Emcibacteraceae bacterium
AGACAGGCTCATGAACTTACAGGGATTAATCCAGAAATCATTGTCCGCAGAGGAAGCGTCCGTGAGGTGATCTCTGCCTATATAAAAGAAGATCAGGACGTGCATATGCTTGTGCTTGGGGCAAATGTTGATGGTGATCCAGGCCCTCTTGTTCGGGCTTTTAGAGAAGAGCTTTTAGATGTGCTGCATATGCCCGTACTTGTGGTGCCGGGGAATATGACAGATGAAGAAATTGATCATTTTGTTTATTAATT
>JADGEY010000153.1:264-3575 GCA_016744185.1 Emcibacteraceae bacterium
AGATATGTTTATCCAAACGGAACAAACGCCAAACCCTAAGACTTTAAAATTCCTGCCTGGTGAAACAGTGCTTGAAAATGGCACAGCTTTTTTTGAAACAAAACGAGCAGCAGAAGATGCCTCTCCTTTAGCAGCGGCTTTATTTCAGATTAAAGATGTGAGCGGCGTATTTTTTGGTTTTGATTTCATAACAATTACCAGTGAAGATGGTGATTGGGACGAAATTAAGCCTATGGCTCTGGGTGTGATTATGGAACATTATATGGGCGGCATTTCTGTGATGTTTGAAAATAGGGCAGCTTCTGAGTCTTCTGAAGGGCGTACGGATAGAACAGAAGAAGAAGAAGATATTATCCTTCAAATTAAAGACCTTCTTGATGAGAGAGTTCGCCCAGCGGTCGCAAGAGACGGTGGTGATATTACTTTTTATGATTATCAGGACGGCGTAGTGTTTTTACAAATGAAAGGGGCATGTTCAGGCTGCCCAAGCTCAACCGCAACGCTGCAGCACGGCGTACAAAACCTGCTGAAACATTATATTCCTGAAATTCAATCCGTAGAAGCCGTTGCCTAAAATTTATTTTGAAAAATTAAAACCTGAAATCTATTTTGAAAAATTAAAAAAAGGCAGCCCAAGCCAATAAAATCTTTTATTCGGAGCTGGCATAGTACAGTTAATGCGTCCCCGTCCTTTTGGATAGGCTGTATCAAATCTTATTTCGATGCGGTTTTTACCAATAATTGTAATTTTAGCAGGGGTCTTAAGATGTGAAGGATAACAGTTTAAATTTTTCAGGTATTTAATTCTTTTATCTACCGTAAAGCCAATTGCAGGCGGATTATTATCTTTTAAAATCGGGCTGAGGGGTAATAAATCTCTGATGGGAAGAGCCAGAGTGTTGATGATAAGTTTAAAACGGCCGTCAGAAGAATATTTCTCATTTAAAGCAAATCTTGGTAAAGACAAGGGATCAGATAAGCTATTCGCTGCGCTAGAATATTGAGCAAAAGCAGTCTTTATGCCGGTAGATTTCAAATGAGTTTGCAGCTCTGGCGTATATTCACCAAAGGGGTAAGAGAATATTTTAGGAATAAAACCCAGTTCTTTTTTAAAAATATCATCTGCGAGCTTTATGTCTTTTTTTGCATTATCTAGGGACGTTTGAGCTAGTGAAATATGACCATGAGCATGATGTCCAATCGTTACAAGAGGGTCATTTGCCATTTCTCTTATTTGATCCCACGTTAAATAATGACCTCTTTTATTTCTAATGGTTAAAGTTGATATAAAAAGAGTGAAAGGCATATTTGCTTTTTTTAACATTGGATAAGCAACATCATAAACAGAAGCAAAAGCATCATCTATGGTAATCCCAATAGCACGGTTTGGAAGCTTTCTTTTTTGGGAAAAGGCTTTGATAATTTGGCGCAGGGGAATTACATTATATTTTTTCTTTTTTAATTCAGTAATATGACGCATAAATTGGTCACGGTTTACGCTAGTTGTAGGATATTTATCTTCATCAAAGCGGTGGTAGAGCAAAATAACTGCAGAATCCTCATTATGTGCATTGTTATTTTTTATCTCTTCTATGGTCTTTGCGTGCAAAATAGTGGAATAAAAAAGAGTAGTTACATTCAGAAAAACTCCTGTGAGTATAATGAATTTTGATAATTTTTTTTTTAGATTCATATTATTTCTGCGCGCACTTTATTTTTACCTGCTTTATTTCTAAATAATTGTAACAGAATAGTTAAAGCATTTGAATAGATTATAAATATAAGATAAAGATTAATTTTAAATATTTGACTCAAAAAGAGATTATTTTGAAAATTTTGGCATTTGATACCTCTATTGGGGCTTGTTCGGCTTCTTTAATCATTGTTAACGAAGATGGTTTTGCAGTGGCTGCTTCATCATTTGAAAATAAAGCCCGTGGACATGTGGAAGTTATTATTTCCATGATTGACGATGTTTTAACGAAAGCGGGCGTTTTAAAGTCTGAAGTTGATTATATTGCGGTGACTAAAGGGCCGGGGACTTTTGCAGGATCGCGTACAGGGCTTTCTGCTGCTATTGGTCTTGGTCTTGGGTTTGATATTCCTGTTGTTGCTGTTACATCTTTAAAAGCCTCTGCTTACATGGTTTTAGATAGATTTGGGGTGAAGAAAACATTCACCTTTACGGTATGTCATGATGCAAGGCGGGGCGAGGTTTATAATCAAACATTTTTAGTGTCAGAGGGTAAATTAACAGCTCTAACGCAGCCTGCCGCAACGGCTTATGATGAACTACAATCTAGTCTTTTAGAGGAGGTTAGCTATATTATTGGCTCTGGTAGTGAAATTGTAAAAGATTTCTTGAAAAAAGACATTAAAATAGGAGATATTTCTCATATAGAATCATATGCTGTTGCGCTTGCTGCTTTGGAGCAAATTAGAAGGGAGAGCTTTTCAGACCTTACCCCTTTATATATTCGTTCTCCAGATGCGGTAAAACCTAAAGATGTCCTCATGCCTTTTTTAAAGGGGTAGCTAGATAAATGACTAAAAAATTAAAAATTTCATTAATGGGCTTTTCTTCTGCCAAGCTTATTTCAGAGCTTCATAAAGAATCTTTTAAGGATAGTCCTGAGCGATATTGGAGCGAGAATGATTTTAAATCTTTATTTGAGATTAAAGGAACGGTGAGCTATCTATTACTTGAAGCAGAAGAGCCGGTTGGTTTTGCTCTGATCCGCACTATATTAAAAGAGGCGGAAATATTGACCTTTTGTATTTTGCCATCTTATAGGGGCAGATCTTTTGGAACGTTCTTGCTTAATTTTATCAAGAGTGATCTTAAAGAAAAATTAGCTGTAAAATTATTTTTAGAGGTGAGAAGGCATAATTTTTCTGCCATATCATTATATCAAAAATTATTTTTTGTAGAAATTGCAAAAAGAAAAGACTATTATCACCTTAAATCAGATAAAATTGATGATGCGCTCATCTTTGAATATTATTTTGAATAAATATAAATAATTACAAGAATTCACTTTGAAATTATTAAGTTCTATACAATAGGTTTTACTGTAGTGAGTTTTTAAAATTATACCCATCAATCACACAAATATATACACTTGTACTTATACATAGACACATATGCATACACATGCACGCAAACAAGTGCACCCAAACTTATAAACACAGACGGTTACACACACATTGTAGTATATAGTTGCATACACCGCATTCACTCACACACACACACACACACACACACACACACACACACACACACACATACTCACGCACACACACACTCACAC
>JADGEY010000154.1 GCA_016744185.1 Emcibacteraceae bacterium
TCAACCATTTTCATGCCAGCTTTTGTTGCAGCGGTGATAACAAGGCGTGCGCTATCCACATCAATTGTTGAGCAATCCATCATTACCGCTCCTTTACGGGCAGCTGAGATTAATCCGTCCGTCCCTAAATAGACGGATTTTACATGCGTTCCAGCAGGAAGCATAGTGATAATCGCATCCGCAGCCTGTACAGATTCAGATGCGCTGCTTGCCGCTTTAGCCCCTTTTTTAACGAAGCTCTGCATAGCACCGTGGTTTAAATCAAACACGGTTAATTCATGACCTGCATTCAAAATATTTTGCGCCATGCCTGCGCCCATATTACCAAGCCCAATAAAACTAATTTTCGCCATTTTAATTCCTTTATCTAGCGGTTAAAAGTAACATCTTATTTTAAAGTAGGGATTGAAAAATCGGCTTCAATAGTTTCTTTTGACCAGCGAGAGGTTACTGTTTTTACTTTTGTGTAAAATCTTACTGCTTCCATTCCAAATTGGTTATGGTCGCCAAAAGCAGAATCTTTCCAACCACCAAAACTATGAAAAGCCAAGGGAACGGGAATTGGAACGTTAATACCAACCATACCGACCTCGACCTGATCCGCATAGGTGCGTGCCGCTGCGCCGTTTGCTGTAAAAATAGATGTTCCATTACCATATTGATGATCAGAAGCAAGCGCCATGGCTTCTTCAAAATTTTGCACGCGCATTAACTGAAGAACAGGACCAAAAATTTCTTCTTTATAAGAGCTCATATCTTTAGTGACATGATCAAAGAGTGAGCCGCCTAAGAAATAGCCTTTTTCATGTCCTTTTAAGCTAAAGCCACGCCCATCAACAATAAGATCTGCTCCCTCATCAACGCCCATTTGGATATAATTCATGACTTTTTCTCTATGTTCAGCCGTTACAAGAGGGCCCATTTCTAGGTTTTTTTCCAGACTTGTGCCAATTTTTAAAGCTTTAATACGGGGCGTTAATAATTCAATTAACCTATCCGCAACCTCATCGCCCACGCAAAGACCAACGGAAATCGCCATGCAGCGTTCTCCCGCCGAGCCAAAAGCTGCTCCCATAAGAGCATTTGCGACAGATTCTAAATCGGCATCGGGTAAAATAACCATATGATTTTTTGCCCCGCCCATTGCTTGGCATCTTTTACCATTTTTTGTTGCTGTTTCATAAACGTACTGAGCAATTGGGGTCGATCCTACAAAACTAACAGCTTTAACTCGGCTGTCATGAAGCAGCGCATCTACGGCTTCTTTATCGCCGTTAATGACATTAAATACGCCTTTTGGACCGCCCGCTTCACTGAAAATTTCGGCAATTCTTAGAGGACATGCAGGGTCTTTTTCAGAAGGTTTTAAAACCACTGTATTCCCTGTCGCAATCGCCATGGTTGCCATCCATAAAGGGATCATTGCGGGGAAGTTAAAAGGCGTAATCCCTACGACAACGCCAAGAGGTTTGCGCATTGAATAAATATCAATGCCGCCTGCCACATTATCCGAAAATTCACCCTTTTGAAGCTGGGTAATGCCGCATGAAAATTCAGCAACTTCGATGCCTCTTAGGACAGAGCCCATCGCATCTTCAATGATTTTTCCATGTTCTAAAGACACCATTTCTGCCATTTCTGCCTGATATTTATAAAGCAAAGCTGTAAAACGGGTCATGATACGTGAACGGCTTAAAACAGAGGTTGCTGACCATGCAGGAAAGGCTTTCTGCGCGGCTGCGATAGCATTTTCAACTTCTGAAACATTGGCAAGGGGGACTTGCGCAGAAACCTCGCCCGTTGAGGGGTTAAAAACGTCTGCAAAACGTCCACTTGTTCCTTTTACAGGGACTGCATTTATATAATGAGCATATGTTTTCATCTTAGATTTCCTTGAAATGAATGTTGATATTTTTACTTTACTAGAGACAAAATTGCATTTCTATAGTAAATATTAAGGTGGTCCTGTTTGTTTGGACAGGTTTGCAGCTTATTTAAGGTGTATCCTGTTTCATATTATGCGGTAGTATCCTGAATTCTGTGTAAGTGACCATTTGATTATATTTCCAATATCCATATATTGATGTTGGAAAACGGTCATGGAACAGGACAGCGAACTGGTTCATTGCCTGTTTCCACACTCTGGGTGCCATTGTCCACTTTTTAGCAGATTGCGCAAGGCCAGATATAACAGCTTAGTAGCAGCCTCGTCATTTGGAAAATGACCTCTGTTTTTGATGACCTTGCGCAAGCTCATGTTCAGGCTTAAGGTGGCGTTGGTGGTATAGATAATTTTACGTACATCGGGCGGATAGGCAAAAAACGGGATCACCTGTTCCCAGTTGCGTCTCCAGCTCTCTGCAATGGAGGGGAGCTTATCCCCCCATTCTCGTCAAAGACATCAAGATGGGCAAGGGCTGCTGCGTCCGTTGGTGCTGTGTAAATAGCTTTTAGGTCAGCTGCCACTGCCTTGCGTTCCTTCCAACCGACAAAGCGTAGACTGCGGCGGATCATATGAAGGATATAGGTCTGCACATGCATGTCTGGGAACACGGCGGTAATGGCATCAGGAAAGCCTTTCAGCCCGTCAACTACGGCGATAAACATGTCATTCACCCCGCGGCTCTTGATCTCATTCATCACCCGTAGCCAGAACTTAGCGCCCTCTGTTTGCTCAATCCACAGGCCTAGTATTTTCTTGTGACCGTCCATGGTAAAGCCAAGCGCCAGATAAACCGCCTTGTTGCGCATTGTGCCTTCATCGCGGATTTTAACCCGTAATGCATCAAAGATAATCAGGGGGTAGGTCTCATCAAGCGGCCTTGATTGCCATTCCCGCACCTCGTCCATCACTTCGTCTGTCACACGCGATATCAGACTGGGTGCCACGTCGACGCCGTACAGTTCTTCTAAATGCCCGCGTATCTCACGCACGGACATACCGCGGGAATACATAGAAATAATCTTGTCGTCAAAGCCGTCAAAACGGCGCTGACCCTTCTTAATGATCTGGGGCTCAAAGCGGGCTTCACGGTCGCGAGGAACCGTGATTGTCATGTTGCCATCTTCGCCAGTAATAGGTTTGCACCCATGACCGTTGCGGCTATTGCCAGACTTACCACCCTTCTCTTCGTGTGGCTCATAGCCCAAATTTTCGGTTAGTTCTGCTGACATGGCGCGTTCAATCAACGCCTTCTTCAGCACCTTGAACAGCCCATCTTCACCCAAAAGATCTTCAGGGTTCTTGTCGTCCTTCAATAATTCGTCAATAACTTCTTGCTTGATAGCCATAATATGTTCTCCCTTTCATGGAGTATATCATAGCCACTTACACAGTTAATAGGATAGGCTCAAACCCAATAGCCAATCCGCAATCAATATGTTCTCATTACTCAGTTTGGGCTGATAGCGATAGCATGTCTCACTAATTATGATGACATCCTTCTGTAACTGGACATCGGCATACATCTTCTTCAGGCGGGCATTCTCCGCCTCCAGTTCTTTCATACGGGTCATGAG
>JADGEY010000155.1:0-2780 GCA_016744185.1 Emcibacteraceae bacterium
GGCAAGAACAGATGAAAACATTCCCCCTGAATAGCCAATCATTGCCGCAAACACAGCCGCCGTTAAAATAAGAAAAAGAAGATTAGACAGCATGGCTTTTTGTTTCATCATAGATTTAACAGGAGCATCTTCATTACCATATCTATATGGATTAACATGAGAATGAGGAATGCCATTATATTTACGCAGCGTACGATCCGCTGTCATTCTTACATTATCAGTATCTTTTGGTTTTTTCACAATTAAAGTAAGCCAGTCTGTCTCTTCGGCAGATTTATAGGTTATTTTTTTATTGGCCTCAAAATAAATCGTAACAGCCCGAAAAGGCGCAATAATCCCCCCTGCAAAACGCCGTGCGGGCGCTTCATCAGAATCCGCAAAAACGCCAATAACTTTACAGCTCATACCGCCGAGCCTAATATTGCTGTTTAATTTTTCTTTTTTAAATTTAATGATTTTAACAACTTCTGCCCCCAGCATACAAAGCCGCTTTCGGGATTTTGTCTCTTTTATTGTTAAGCTGCGCCCATAAGCAAGCGGCATAGATGCTTCAAGCTGAAAATCACCTTCAACACCATAAATAAAGAAACTATAGTTTTTTGATTTAATCTGCGTTTCAATTGCTGTTTTGCGCCATGCAATTGTTTTTATGATTTTTGGAATTCTTGCCTTTAAATATTTTGCATCTCTTAATTTAGGGGCATCATGCATATCAAAGACCATTGTATTTTCTCTAACCACAACAGCATGTCCATAAATTCCGTAAGATAATCTTTCTATTTCACGGGAAAAACCAATCATGACGGACACGACAATTAAAATAGCGGTAAGCCCTGATGCCATTGTTGCTGCAATAGAAAGAGAAGGGCCGGGCCTTGTAAAAATTCCCCAAAGAGCTGATTTTGCAATTTCTTTTATTTGCATCTTTAAAAGCCCTTAGAAAGCTTGATTATAATATCAGAGGCATCCATTACAAGATTATCATGGGTTGCAATCACGATAGCAGAGCCTTGGTCTGCTTGCCTGCGCAATAATTGGATAATATCAAGAGAGGTTTGCTTATCAAGCGGCGCGGTTGGCTCATCACAAATTAAAATATCAGGCTGCATGATTAAAGCTCTCGCTAGTCCTGCTCTTTGTAATTCTCCGCCTGAAAGCTCGCCCGTTTTACGGTCTAGCATATTGATAAGACCTGTTTTTTCTAATAATTCTTTAGCTTTTTTATTTCTAATATCTTTTTTAATATTACGGTACATTAAAGGAAGCGCCACATTCTCTAAAATGGACATTCCCTCAATAAGCCCGCCGTCTTGATATAAAAATCCAATCATCTCTCTTCGCAGAGCAGATAATTCATGCTCTTTTAAAGTAAGAGCATCTTTGCCCTTTAAAGACATTAAACCAGAATCAGAAGATTGAATAAGACCTAATATATTCAGCAATGTTGACTTGCCCGACCCTGATGCCCCAACAATAACAGTAATTTCACCTGCTTTTAATTGAATATCCATTACTCTAAGGGCAATGACATCACCCTGTTCATGAGGGTAGGTCTTACTAATGCCAGAAGCTGACAATAATATATGATCTTGAAGCATTCTAATGCGCCCCCATTAGGACAATATCACCTCTTTTAAGGTCTGATTTTACTTCAACATATTCATCATCTTGAATGCCAAGTTTAACCCCAATCATAGAAACTTTATTGTCTTTTAAAATAAAAACAGGCCGCTTTCCAGCTCGAATAAATGTACTAAATAGATACCCAAAAATTTGTGCTCTTTCTGAATCCTTATCATTTTCCATGCTTTCTCTTTGTGCATCGGTTGTATATTTATCAAATTCACGTCGCTGCTTTTTTGTAAGTGTTGGGGTAAAGCTATCTGGAGGACGAAAATATAATGCTGCAATTGGTATTCTTAAAACATATTCAGCTTCTTTATGAATAAATTCCATAGAGGCGGTCATCCCTGGAAGTAATCGTTCCTTTTCATCAACCGCTTTAATAATCACAGGATAACTTACGCTGCGCCCTCTATTTATAGGAGATTTTAAGATTGCTTTTATTTTGCCAAAAAATCTCTCTTTAGGATAGGCATCAACCGTAAATCTTACAGGAAGTCCTTTTGTAACCCGCCCAATATCTGCCTCTGCCACATGAGCTGTAATTAAAGTATTTTTTAGATTTGCCGCAACAATGAATAAAATAGGCGTTTCACGTGATGCATTGACCACTTGCCCCTCTTCAACCCTTTGTTCTAAACCAAAACCATCAATGGGAGAGGTTATTTTTGTTTTTGATATTTTAATTTTCGCATCTTTAAGCTGCGCCTTAACCGTCATGACATGAGCCTCTGCTTCTTTAACAGAAGCTTTAAGTTCCCTTGCTTTAAAAGTTAAAGTTTCCTCTTCCATACGGGGTTCAACCCCCTTTTTAACAAGATTTTTAATCCGCTGCAAAGTGTTTTTAGCCCCCTCATAGCGGGCAAGACCCCCTTCATAACGGGCTTCTGCCATGGTTAAGGAAGCCTTTATACGTTCTAAATCCGCCTCCAAAGGAAGAGCATCAAGCCGAGCCATAAGCTGATTTTTTTTAATTTTATCTCCTGAAGAAACATATAGTTTATCAATCTTACCGCTAACCTCTGATCCAACCTGAACCGTTTCCGCCGCCTTGACCTTTCCCATAGCAGGAACAATATCTTTTATATCCCCATGGGAGACAACATGAGTTTGGTAACTTATCTCTTCTTTATCGCAGCCTACTAATAAAGCAATTA
>JADGEY010000155.1:2790-3490 GCA_016744185.1 Emcibacteraceae bacterium
ATATTGTGTTCAGTACCTGAAAATAATAATTTAAGTCAGTGTAAAATAATTATGAATAATAATTTACATTAAAATATTTTCAATTGATTGTTTATTTTAAAAAATTGTAATTTATAAAAAAAAATCATATTTTATTTTTCTTCAATTTTAAAAATAACCGAACCTCTATGATTCTTAACATTTACATCCTTCAGCCACCACCCTAATCTAACTGAATAAGATACGATACTTTCAGGTCTCTTAATTTTATTCGAACTTCTTAATACAGTTTGTATTTGATAATTTAACACAGGTTCATTCTGCCCCTTAACATTAATAACATCACAGCCAAGAAATGTTATTTTTCCTTCTCTACTGATCGATTTTGAACTATTGGGTCTAAACTGTGATTTTTCTGTGACTTTAAAATAAGATGTTTCGCCTAACTTTAATTGAGTTATGATATTTTCTAAATTGGACGTAAGGGTCACCTCTCTAAAAAAATGGTTTTTTGACACCTCTCCTTCCCCCGCAGGGAAAAAACCAATAAAATTCTTTTCCAAATGTCTCAAAGACCGCCATTTAGCATTTTTAAGATCATGGTCTTTTGCTAATTCAACTTTATAACTTATTTGAATCCACCAATTCTGGAAATAAAACATAAAATATATTTATTGTTGATACTAACTAGGCTGGAGGTTCTATAGAGATGTTTATGACT
>JADGEY010000156.1 GCA_016744185.1 Emcibacteraceae bacterium
GCTTAATATTAAAATAGGTGATTATTTGAAATTGAAAGATAATGGTTTTGCTAAAATTGGATGATTTCTTTATCCTCTCTTTTGTTTTTTTAAGCGTAAAATTTAAGATAAAGAAATCATCCAATTTTAGGATTCCCTATAAAGTTAGCTTCTATTTCAGTCGTTATTTTATATTTACTTGCAAGTTTATCTTCATATTCTTTGCGTGTGGTTTGAATTTCAGTTGAACAATTTGGACAGGTAATTGTTGGTTCAATCATCATGCTACCTCGGCTATCTTCAGATTATCAGTTGTTTCGTCACTTTCAACAATTTTCATCATCATATTGTAGTGATTAATTTGCTTGGATTCTTTAAATACACCTTTAAATACCTCTAAGTATTTTTCTACCGTGTCAGCATTACAAGCGATGTATAAATCTTCATCAGAGAAGTGTGAGCCATCATGAACCCACGACAATAAAGCGCCGCAAATTATTTTTTCTTTTCCTTGAAATGTACCGGTTATTTCATCAAGCTTAATACCACCCAAAATTTTAAAATAATGTTCTAAAATTCTGCGTAATGTATTTCGAATGGTAGATGTAGAACGATTTGGGTTTTGAACTTCATGCCAAAGCAATTCATATGAGCTCTTAATAGGGTTTGTTTGGTGGGCTTCTATAATAGAACAATTATCATTATTCTTTTTTATGATCCAGAAAGTTTTATTTCCCTTGACTCGAAAACATACCTCTTTATGAAAGTAAATATTATGAGTGAATATAAACACTTGTTTTATATTGCTTGACTCAGAATTAATTTCTTCAAAAACATTTTTTATTAAATGACTTACAATGAACAGAATATGACTGTCTAGACTTGAAACAGGATCATCAAATACAACCACTCGATCTTCAGTAATTCCACTTTCTGTGTTGCTACCTTTCAGTAAGTGGTAAAAATATAAAAATGTAATGAAGGTTTTCTCACCTTCGCTCAGCGTTTCTTCTACATCCTCCCCGTTTGGGCGCACTATTTTGTAGAAGCCTTTTTGTTCTGACGGCTTGAGAGAAAACCCAACAAAACCAAATGATTTTAGAAGCAAATTTATTGCATCTATAGTTGGTTGAATACTCGTTATTTTCGTTTCAAGCTCTTTTATTTCTTCTGACTTTTCTTTTTTCCTTTGTTGTAAATCTTTAATATCTTTTTGTAGCTTTGCAATTGCGGAGTTAATGGTTGATTTTTTTGCATCATATGTTTCGTAGGTTAACTTTATTTCCTCAACAATAAAACGCCATATTTGAGAGGTTAAAGATTTTTTTTCTTTAGATAGATTATCTATTGTATCATTATGCTCTTTGGCCTTTGCGTTTGCAGCCGTTATTTGCACAGTTATTTCATCCATAATATCTTGAATTGTTTCAAGTATTACAATTGTACTAGCTTCTTTTTTCTTGCGGTCAATATGCTGTTTATTCGCCCTTATTCTCGCATTAAAAACATCTTTATGCGCTTGAAATTTTTCACAATCCAGATATTTTGGTTCTGTATTTAATATGCTCTCAATACGTTGCGTAATGACATCTGAAAATTCATTGTAATTTATTGCAAGTGTCTCAATAGCAGAAATGTCATTCAAATAGGCATCATTAAAATATTCTTCTAGGCTGCTTGCAAATGAGGCTTCTGTCTTTTGTTGGCAAAAAGGGCAATATTCTTCATTTTCGTTATAATAAGTACGACCTTGTTTAACCCAGTCGCTGTTTCCCAATTTTTTAATCATGGAGGCAATATCAACATCATCTTTGCCTATAACTTTTTTAGACAAAATTTCGGCATTTTCAATACCAGCCAAGTCATTGTACAGAATAGGTGGAATAATAGTTTCCTTAACCAATCCATCTGCAAAAACTATTTTAGCTTTTTCTTTCAGCTGCTCCAGAGAAGAAAGTGTCGCATTATTATTTTCGTTTTCTTTAAGAAGACGTGTTTTGAATTTTATTTTTGTTGGGTTGCCTTTAAAGGCCTCCTTAAATACATCTTTATATTTTTTCTTATACGTCCAACACTGTTCGATAAAACCATCTTCCAGATCTTTTAATTCTTTATTTTTGCCACTATTCTCATCTTCGCCCTGAAGAGTGTGTTTTTTACCTTTGATTCTTATAACGATGTCACCACAGTCTTTTTTTGCAGTAGCAATACTTTCGACAACATCAGCATCATGTTCACCGAGGGTGAAGATTCCGGCAAGCTCTTTATCTGGGCTAAAGTTCTGTGTGATGAAGTCTTGATTGTAAACAAATGTTTTTAATCTGTTGTTGGATGCCCAAGAAATAGAGCAATCACTGTACACATCTGGATTATTAATAATGCGAGATACTGTTGTTTTTCCTGATCCATTAGCCCCATAGAAAAAATTTATTTTCTTCAAGTCTGGAGTGTTTTGACCTTGACCATCAAAACTCGCCTCACTCTTTATTATGATGTCATTAATCATCAATTTTCCCTTCATTAGTACCAATTTGTTTTTTAATGCAAACGTCTACATCTGTTCTTTTAAATCCTTGTCAGCCGTTTTACGGACATGAAATTTTTGATTATGAGGCATTTACCTTGCTTCTCATTCGTGTTAAAAATTCTTCTTTAGACCAATTTTCCAGTGTAGGGCTATTTTCTGCTTCATCAATCAAATCTCTTAATTGATGCAATTTAGATTCTGCATTTTTCTCTTGGAGCAATCGTAGCCCTGCTCTAACCACTTCACTTTGATTTTGGAAATTACCCGTTTCTACTTGTCCCTCGATAAAGCTACCAAGTTCTTCATTAGGTTGAAATGTTATCGTTCTGGACATTGTTTTACCTCATTATAATTAGTAAGACATATACTTACATAATAAGTATTTTTATAGTTTTTGCAAGGTAAAGAAATATTTTGAACTTTGTCTTTACTCTTTTTTCAATCTCTTCTTTCCTTTCTAGTATTTTTATATGATGTTCCACTATTGGTAATAGT
Source organism: Emcibacteraceae bacterium (assembly GCA_016744185.1). GTDB lineage: Bacteria > Pseudomonadota > Alphaproteobacteria > Sphingomonadales > Emcibacteraceae > Pseudemcibacter. Next base: position 3,002 of record JADGEY010000156.1, read on the forward strand.
GGAACATAAAACGTAAACCAGGAAGGGCGATTAGCCCCTTCTTGGTACTATATGTAAAGCGCAGTTTCATTCACTTTTTCTTGTAATGTTCCACTACTGCTATATAGTGGAACATATGAAAAACTCAATGACATTATATAATGATGAAGGCGAACGCCTTTATTTAACACCAGAGGAGCGCAAAGCCTTTCTTGATGCAGCTTGTAAAGCCCCACGTACAGTCAGAACGCTTTGTCATGTTCTTGTTTATACGGGTGGCCGTATATCGGAAGTTCTCGCCCTGCCCTATGGTCGTATTGATTTATCTTCTAAAGAGATCATTATTCTTACTTTAAAAAAGCGTAAGAAATTATATGCCAAACCTCAATATAGAGCTGTCCCTGTTCCTGATTACTAAGGTGGTCCTGTTTGTTTGGACAGGTTTGCAGCTTATTTAAGGTGTATCCTGTTTCATATTATGCTGCCAGT
>JADGEY010000157.1:0-867 GCA_016744185.1 Emcibacteraceae bacterium
TGGTACAAACCTCCCATAAACCAAGTTTATCCTGCAAAAATCCACTCTTTACTTACCCAACTAAGAAGAAAAAAACGAATGATAAAAGATTTAAAAAAAGATCAGAAAAAAAGGAGAAAACCTAAAAGTTTTTCTGTAAAAGTTCGCCTGAATGAAGATGAGAAAAAAGCTTTTGAAGCGCTTGCAAAAACTTTAAAAGTGAAACCTAGTCACCTTCACAGGCGGTTAATTAGGGTAGTTATCAACAATGAAACCGATTATTTTAAAGATGGTTTGGATAAAATAATACGGTTAAAAAATGAATTATCTGCCATTGGACGTAACTTAAATCAGTTAGTAAAATTGGCACATAAGGGCAATAATATTAAGAAAATTGAAGTCCTAGATATTATAAAAAAGATGGAAAAAACCACGTTAAAAACCCGTGGTATATTGGTTAAAAATGTTCAAAAAACCCGCAATAGAACAGTGAAATTTTGTAAGAATTTTTGATGTATACAATAGATGAATTATTAGAAAACAATCAAAATTCCTCCAGATTAAAGAGATTTGGAAAGGGGAAAAGTCAAGGTTGGACGGGTAGCTTTGCTCAACGCTCTCTTGCAGCAAAACGTCTTCCACAAGCTGTAATGAAGATCACATCTTTTTAGTAAATCGAAGGGCGGTGCAATGGTTCAAATGCTCTATATTTCTCGTGATGGAGACATTGATTTAGAAACAGATTATGGAGATGATCTAAAGGGTGCGGAAGAAATTAAGAAATATATAGAAGATTGGTCTGATAGTTTTAGGGTAATACCCCCATTTTTAGAGGGAGTTTTAAGTAGAGCAGGTTTAAGCCGCATATTTCATGTGCTGCTCAAGTTT
>JADGEY010000157.1:877-3441 GCA_016744185.1 Emcibacteraceae bacterium
GAAACAGATTATGGAGATGATCTAAAGGGTGCGGAAGAAATTAAGAAATATATAGAAGATTGGTCTGATAGTTTTAGCAACAAACATAATTCCCGAAAAACCATGAATATGGTTCTATCATTACCAAGAGATACTGATAAAAAAGTAGCTCTGGAAATCTCACGTCAATTCATGAAAGAGCAATTCAAAGAGAACCATTCTTATGTAATGGTGGGTCATGATGATACAGAGCAATATCATGTTCATGTGGTTGTAAAGTCTCAAGGGCATGATGGGAAGCAGCTTAATATTTCAAAAAAAGACATTCAAGAATGGCGTTCTAATTATGCGCTGAAGGCACGTGAATTAGGCGTTAATGTAGATGCTAGTCCCCGATATGCAAGAGGGCTAGGAACAAGGCAATTAAAAACGTCTGTTCATGCTATGAGAGAGCGAGGAGCAATGCCAGAGGTTGACATTAAGCATAAGGATGATGTTAAAAAAACCATTGGAATTGGTTATTTTAAACAGATGAAAAATGTAAAATCCGTATTAGATCATAATGAAAATGAACGTATGGAATATGCAAAAGCAGGACTGGCAGCAGCAGGTGCTGCTTTGTCTGCAGACAATGATAAGCAGCGAGTAATTTTAACGCAAGAAGCGGTTAAATTTTCCAAATATGCAATGGAACTCCCTGTTCCGAAGTCTCGAAAACAGGTTGATATTGAGAGGATTATTAAGCAGCCTATTTATTCAAAGCAGCCTGATTTAAAAGGGATAAAGCCTCTTATAGATAAGATTACAGGAAAGAGCATAAAAGCGGTGAGGGATATAAAGAATCAAACATTAAAGGCGGAAATGACGAAAGAGGTTTTTAGCTTGGTGGGTATGATGAAAACAAACCGAGAAGGTGAAAAAATTAAGGTTAATCAAGAGAATGAAACAGTAAATCCAAAAATGGAAGAGGTAAAAACTTCAGCAATGAAAGCGGCTGAAACCTTACAAGACCCAGAACGTAAAAAACAGGCTATTGAACTTGCGAAAAAGCTCGGGCAGAAGGCGCAAGATATGGATATAAAAGCGAAAGAAAAAGCCGCTTTACTATCAAAAGATAGAGCGCAAACGAAAGCCCATAGCCAAGATTTTGATCGTTAAATATAAAAGGATATTTAAATAATGATGCGCCCAATCCAAATACCTGAAACGTCAAAGGATTATTATATATCTCTTAATCATGCCTTGAATCTTCGTTTTTCTGATGAAGATACGGGCGACTGGCATTTTGAACCGTCTTTTTTTGATGAAGAAGGCACTCCTTCACGGTATGTTCAAATTTGTGGTATGGGCTGCAATGTTAATACGAATTTGACCCTAAAAAATTTAGGTGTTAGGGAAATGTCTAAAGTCTTATTAAACCAAGGCTTAATAAGTGATCTTTCTCATGAAGTTTATGTTGCAAATCATTTTAGAGCGATCGCAGATTTATCAATGTCATCATTAAATGATGGTAGATATCCATATGGAATATGTGTGTCTTTTATCAATGATATGCTTGATACAGAAGAGCAAGTTAAGACTTTAAAGCATGATTATTTATTACCATTAAGATCACAATTAAGCCAAAAAGGGCAAGAGCAATTCGACAAATGGATTGTAACGGTCAAGTTTCAATGACCCCTGATCAACGCCATGCGCAGGTTATGAAATCTATTTTATCGAAGCTTCAAGATACTAATTATGTTTTGAAAGGGGGGACAGCTCTTTTGCTTACGAGAGGGCTTAATCGTCATTCCACAGACTTAGATTTTGACTCTGCTAAGAAAATGAATATTGGGGAACGTATTCAAGAGGGTTTTAAAGCGTCAGGAGTGAGTTTAACATCATTTAAGACAGTGAAGGATACACAAACCGTCCAGAGGTTCAAGGCTCATTACATTAACCCTGAAACGGGTAAGGATACTCTTTTAAAAATAGAAACAAGCTTTCGGAATAAGCCAGATGAAACACAGGTTGAAAGTGTGAATGAAATTCGGACTTATAAATTAGGTGAAATATATGATCAAAAAATGAAAGCAGCAGAAAATAGAACCGCCTCTCGTGACCTTTTTGATATTGCCTTTTTAGTTGATAAATATGGCGATAATCTTTCTTCAAAACAGATAATGAAGGCAGATAATTTTAGCCATGATATGAATGGTCTTGTTGAACGGTTTGGTCAATCTTTTAAAGATGATAAAACATTAAAATCGACAACAGTAGGTGAAATGGTTTTGATATTATGGGAAGCTATCGAACGGGAAAAAATTTAAACGAGTGAAACAAGTAGAAGCTTCCGCCCATAGCTCAATATGTTCTTGAAATTGATGCAGGTAATTCTTCAAAACTTAATATTAGAATAGGTGATTTTTTGAAAAACTCATCCGTACCATCATAGTCTAAAAGGACTATTTACTATATGTTACTTATTATGTAATGTAATAAGTGATGTGAATTTTTGGGATATTCTGATGTGGCAACAGCTTTCTGGACAATTTTTTAAGCGACATTCTGAATTTGCTCAAACTCCACCGGTGACATATAAT
>JADGEY010000158.1 GCA_016744185.1 Emcibacteraceae bacterium
AGTGACCCTTCGTTCCAATTAGCTAAAATAAAACAAATGGCTAAACAATAAATGAACTAGTTATCTGGTACAGCCCCGTATTTTTTATAAGGAATAATTCTGATGAAAGCCTTGATGTATCATTATATCCGTGAAGGATCGGAGGATTTGCCGTATTTTAGGTATCTTCATATAGATGATTTTACGGCGCAGTTAGAAGAGCTTGCTGCGGATCATAATTTTATTTCTCAGGAAGAGTTCTTAATCTCTCTTAAAACTCATAGACCTATAAAGGACGGGGTTATTTTAACCTTTGATGATGCTTTTTCAGATCATTACCGGGCCGCAAAGGAATTGGCATCGCGAGGTCTTTGGGGCATTTTTTACATCCCAACAGGGCCGTATCAGCGCAAAAGATTGCTGGACGTGCATAGAGTTCATATGTTGATTGGTAAATATGGCGGTCAGGTAATTTTAAAAGCTCTGGGGGAAATTTTAACAGAAGATATGATTTCTTATCAGGATCAAGAGACATTTCATCATGTGGTTTATAGTTTACAAGAAAATGAAGCAGCGACGGCAGAAGTGAAAAAAAGGCTAAATTATTCGGTCAAAACATCTGTTAAAGAGCAAGTGTTAAAGCAGCTTATGGATCATTTTTATCCTGATGAAGCCGCCTTAATGGAACGTTTTTATTTAACGCCAGAGCAGATGAAAGAAATGCATGATATAGGCATGATTATCGGCTCTCATAGCGTTACGCATCCCGTCTTTAGCAGGCTCTCCGTTCCTAAGCAGCGCAAGGAAATTGTGGATAGCTATGCTTTTTTAGAAGATATTATTGGGGAGTTTACGGCTAAGAGCCTTTGTTTTCCTTATGGCGGCGACCATGTTTTTACGCAGGATACGATTGATATTTTACAAGCTGAAGAAACAATTTTTTCATTTAACGTGGAACAAAAAGATATTGAGGCGCATGATTTAAAGAACCGTCCAATGGCGCTGCCGCGGTATGATTGTAATCAATTTATTCATGGCAAGGCGAGCATGGGACTATCAAGAGCTTAAATATTTACCTTTTTAAGCGGCATATGAATATGAGTGATCAGTTCTGTTGGCAGGGTATCTTTTGGGTCATTCATATATTCTTCAAACCCACAGTGACCCGCAAGTTCAGCATCATTGTTTTTAAGCCATGCACCGTAAAACCATGCATAAGCTTTATGGAGTTCGGCGTAAGGTCCGATAAATTCCATCACAGCATATTTGCCGCCTAGGATGATGGTTTTTTTAATGTCTCCTTCTTCTTTAAAATCTTTATCAATCATAAGACAGGCTTTTGAGCGTAAGTCTTTTTCAGGGGTAATATTGGGGTCATCATAGGCAATGCCAATGATGCGAGTTTTTTCATTTAAATAGCCATTTCTTGCCGCCCAGCCAAATATTTTGTCATAAACCTTGCCAATATCCATATAATTTCCTTTATGGGGCATCGAGGCGGTGGTAATGGGGGCTAGGGTTATTATCGTAACTTTATGCATTCTTTGGCTCTCTTTAAGCTCATATCTGATTATTCAGATGGCTAATAATTATCATAGGGTGACGTGCAAAAGTTGCTGAATATTTATTCAGACTTAAAAGCAGGAGCTGTAGTGGTAATATTCGTACCGTCTTCCGTTAAGGATGCGAGCCGTTTAGATTCCATTATAGCATTATCAATTTTCACACGAACTTTTGTAAAAAGTGTTTTTTGTTTGCCGCCTAGAATGCGTCCTGTGGGGATTTTAAGCCTTAAAGGGTTAATTTGGACGCCATTTTTTAAAACTTCATAATGTAAATGCCGTGCCGTAACGCGTCCTGTTGCCCCAACATAGCCAATGATTTGACCTTGCTTTACGCGTCTTCCTTCTTTAATACCCCTGCCATAGCGGCTTAAATGGGCATAGGCAGTTTTATAAGTTTTATTATGGCGAATACGAACATAATTACCATAACTTCCCCAGCGGCGAGATTTTTCAATAATGCCGTTTCCTGCTGCCATAATCGGCGTTCCTGTCGGCGCGCCAAAATCTAATCCTTTATGCATGCGGCTATAGCCTAGAACGGGATGCTTTCTTTTGCCATAATAAGAAGATAATCTTGCTCCTTTAATCGGCGTTTTCATCAGCATTCTTTTACTGCTCTGACCATTCAGGTGGAAATAATCGGTCATTTTAGAATCTGTTGGTTTAAAACGGTAAAGAGATATTTCTTTGCCCCGCAGAGTTAACGCAGCATAGAGGATATTGCCTTCTCGGACTTTCAAGCCATCTTTAGTAATTTGCCGTTCATAAAAAATCTCAAAAGCGTCTCCACGGCGAATTTCTCTTTGAAAGTCCACCTCAAAACTAAAAATTCGAATCAGCTCAATAATAATATTTTGCGGTAGACCCTGTTTTTGTGCGGCTAGAAACAGGCTGCCGTCAATTTTACCCTTTGCGTGCCGGGTAATAGTTTGTGTTGGAACTTCTTCTACCGTACTTATAAATTTATGAGATGTATCATCAGTAAGCCGTTCAACCGTGACACTATGATTAAAGTCTTTTTCCATCTGTATTTTTTGGATGATTTTATTCTCATCGACTGAAAGAAGAAATTTTTGACCAATTTGTAATTTGCGCATATTAAAATGTTTATTAATTGCTTTATAAATGAGGTAAGCATCTTGCTTTGATGCGCCGTTAGCTGTTAAAAGATCATTTAAATTACCGCCCCGTTTTAAAGAAATCTCAAATATTTCCAGAGGCGGCGTTGTGGGAGCTATAGAGATAGTTTCAGCAGGTAATGTTTTAGCGGCTGCCTGCTCTGGAGTAATTTTCTTTTTTACAGATTTTATAGGATTTATTTTAAGAACAGGGCCCTTCTCTTGTTCTGGGTTATTTAAAGGTGAATTTGAAGGAATTAAATATCCTATAAAGACCCCTGCTAAAAAGAGAGAGATAAGAGAATATGAGCGAGTTTTATCTGCAATATTTTTTAAATGTTTCATTAATATCTTTATCTTTACTTAAACTTATAGGGTCTATAATATCTTTACTTAAACTTATAGGGTCTATTTGAGCATATAAATGCACATACCGCCCTGAACTGTCAATTTTAACTTTTGTTGATTCTTATAAAAATAAAAAACTATGGTTATAATGAAGACAAAATAGTGGTTTTAAGATGTTATTATTTTTGAAGTGCTTTTAACCTTGAGTCGGATCATTCTGGGTTATTCTTTATAGTTAAGAGATCATTAGCAGGGGATGATTTTTCAAGATAGAGTGTATTTCCTAGTGTTTTTGAGCAAAAGCATTTTTTTTTGCATTTTTTTAAAATTAGGTGTTTACAGGTTTGTTTTGTAGTCCTATAAGGCATCTCACCAACACGGAGCGTCGCTGCTTCAGGGCTTAGGGCTCAGGAGCGGATGATTGCCTTGTTTTGGAT
>JADGEY010000159.1 GCA_016744185.1 Emcibacteraceae bacterium
TCTATTTTAAGAAAAGAAGATACTAAAATCGTCACCTTAACCTAAAGAAACGTTAACAATTAATGATTCTGCCCTGAAAAATAGGGCAACATCAGGCAATCCTTTGGGGTTGTATTCATGATTTAATTTTAATATTTAAGGAGAATAATATGCGTGAATTATTAATAAATGAAATAAATTTTGTATCTGGGGGAGACCTAAATCATCTTGAAAACCCTTTTGAACAGCCATATGAAAAGCGTTTAAGAGAAACGGGACAAATGTTTGGAGCTGACGAGAAGCCTGATAATAAATGTGTCCCTTCAGATACTCTAAAAGGTGCTTGGGACGCTATTACTAAAATGTATAAAGAGGAATCCGAAGAAACAACTCAGCATAGAATAACAATGAAAACCATACAGGAAACGATGAAAATATGTGTTGAAGCAGGGGGGAATTATTCGGCAACAGCCGGTGGGGTAGAAGCTGGTATAAAAAAGGTTATTGGAGCCGAAGGAGCTCTATTTATCGGGACGTGTAAGCAGCCTGGCTCATAAAATATTTCATAATAATTATCAATATGCCGCATATTTGTGCCTCTTGCGGCATATTGCCATAACATAATTTATTATTTTAATTTCTAGGATATTAATATTGAAGATAATAAAGAATAAGAAGAAATCTATCTATATAATAGGAGGAATTATCTTAATCGCATTAACCCTTCTATCTATTAAAGGCTATAATCTTTTGGTTTATGGGTTTGGGCTTCATCATTGGAAGATTTTTAATCCTTCTGATGAATTTATTTCTGCTTCCTATCAGGGAAAGGATTATGATTTTCATGTCTATGGATTAAATAGCCTTAAAAAATCCCAGCTTCCCAAACAATGTTTAAATGTTAGGATTGCTAGTCAAGAGGGGCATCTTGAATCGCTTTTTGGATTTATCTATTCTGTAGATGATTACCGTAAAGTTGCCAAACCTAAAATTCTTCATGGCTGGATGAAAGAGATCAATAGTTTGCCTATACCCTCTTTATTTAAAGGAGAAAGTCCATCCATTATCACAATTGCACCCAATGGGATTTTTGGCTCAACAGGTTCGAATATAACTCGCATGGAAAAAACAGGGATTATTCTGCTTAATCAAGTGATTTCAAAAATAAAAAAACAATATGATTATAGCCATATTTGTGTCAACGGCTCTTCAATTTCAGCTCAAATTGTTGCAGGGTTATTAACTAAACGAAAAGATGTTGTATGCGCCGTTATGATATCAACACCTTATGATCACAAAAAAATAATTCGGGATCGAATAAAAGCAGGAAAACGGCATTATGAAATACGTTTTTATCAAGATATTGATGTCTATAATGTAATAGACCATGTAAGTGAAATGAATTTCTTTCCGAAACAAAGAATCTTTTTATTTCATGATCCCCATGATAAAATTGCCCCCATTTATAATGCACGGGAAATGTATAAAACCTTAAAAAATAAAGGGGCTAACATTTCACTTGTAGAAGAAGATAGTGGTGAGAGGATAGATCATCATGCGTTTGAATCATTTTATGGTCTCCATAAATTAACAAATTGCGCTTTTAAATTTAATGGCAGAAAAAAAACTGTAAAAAAGAAAGTGCTTAATTTTGAAAACAAAAAAGAATAAGAAAAAATATACCTATATAGTGGTGGGAATTAGCTTAATTGCATTAATTTTATTATCTATTAAAGGTTATAATTCTCTAGTTTATAAATTTGGTCTTTATCATTGGAAGATTTTTAACCCTTCTAATGAATTTATTTCTGCTTCTTATCAAGGGAAAGATTATAATTTTCATGTCTATGGCTTAAATAGTTTACACAAAGCCTTTCTTCCAAAACAATGTCTAAATATCATGATTACTAATGCAGGAGCATACGCTGAATCAACTTTTGGATTTATTTATTTCATTGATGATTATACGGGCGTACCTAAGCCTGAAAAATTTCATGATCTTATGGCTGAGATAAATAATATATCTATGCGTAATACAAATCAGTGGAACAGCCAATCCTTTGTCACAATTGCTCCAAATGGTTTCTTTGGATCAACAGGTCCGAATACAGTCCATATGGAAGAAACAGGGATTATTCTGCTTAATCAAGTGATTTCGAAAATAAAAAAACAATATGGGTATAGCCATATTTGCGCCCATGGTATTTCAATTGCTGCTCAAATTGTTGCAGGATTACTGACTAAACGAAAAGATATTGTCTGCGCTGTTATGGTAGCAACACCTTATACTCGAAGAAAGAGTTTGAAAGAAACAAAAGAGCCAGGTCTTTGGCAAAGGCTTCATAACAGCATAGATATTTATAATGCAGCGGATCATGTAAATGAAATGAATTTCTTTTCAAAACAAAAGCTATTTTTATTTCATGACCCTCATGATAAAATTGTACCCATTTATAATGCACGGGAAATGTATAAAGCTTTAAAAAAATTAGGAGCTAATATCTCTCTTGTAGAAGAAGAAACTCTAGATAAAATAAATCATCATAGTTTTCTTCGGTATCATGGTATTGACAAATTAACAGATTGTGCTTTTAAATTTAGCAATAAAGAGAACCCTAAAAAAAAGAGAAATATATTTAAAGATACGGCAAAAGAAATTAATTTAGAGAACTAAAATAATTATGTCAGAAATATTAAGCTTACTACGTTTTTCTAATAATTATAAATTACCTGTTATTCTTCAAACAGAACAATCAGAATGTGGGCTAGCTTGTTTGGCGATGGTATCAACTTATTTTGGTCATAGGTTGGATTTGGCAACAGCTCGGCAAGAAGCCTCTATTTCATTGCAGGGCATAACATTAGAAACAATGATGTCAATTGCGGATAAACTGCAAATGTCGTCCCGTCCTTTGCGTTTAGAATTAGATTCATTAGCTGAATTATCTATGCCCGCTATTTTACATTGGGATCTTAATCATTTTGTTGTTTTAAAAAAAGCAAATAGCAAGAAAATAACCATTCACGATCCAGCATTTGGAATTAGGGAATTATCATTAGAGGAAGCATCTCCTCATTTTACAGGCGTTGCTCTTGAGCTGCGCCCCACTAAAAACTTTGAGAAAAAAGAAACTATTCAGCCCGTTAAATTAACTCAGTTCTGGGAAAGAATTGTTGGGTTAAAACGCAATATGATACAGGCGTTTATCTTGTCTTTAGTGTTACAGGCTTTTGCGTTGCTTACGCCCCTTTATAGTCAATTGGTGGTTGATGAGGTAATCACAAAGGGCGACAAAGAACTATTGACTGTCATTGCTATTGGATTTGCTCTTGTCATGGTCTTTGAGACAGCGGTTGGGCAGTTACGAGCCTATGTGAGGTGGTCCTAAAAAACTGGACAGTCTGTTAAGGTGTATCCAAACGTAAATTTGGAGACATTATAATGACTAAAAGA
>JADGEY010000015.1 GCA_016744185.1 Emcibacteraceae bacterium
CGGCTGTGGAGTGCTAGTTTCCTAACGTTGCCAGTAGAGGGCAACATCTAAATGCATAGTTTTGCACGCAAAAGTTAAGAAATGAATTATAAAATAAAATATATCAATGAATTTCAATATATGAGGCTTACTTGTTTTTAAGTAACTCCTTTACCTTTGCATATTATTAACGAACGGAGGACTATAATGAAAAGTAGATTTTCATCCCGACTAAAATTTGGCGTTTCGGCAATTGCTGTTACAGCAATGTCAATCACAGCACAGACAGCTTACGCTGCGGATAAAGACAAAGATACAGAAGAACTTGAAGAAATTATCGTAACAGGGTCACGTATTAAACGTAAAGATCTTACATCACCTTCACCTGTAGCTGTAATCGACGCATCTGCGTTTAAAGCTGTTGGTACAGTGAATGTTGAAGAAGTTCTAAACCAACTTCCACAAGCAGTCCCAGGTCTTACAGCTTCATCAAACAATCCAGGAACTGGAACAGCGACAGTAGATCTTCGTGGCCTTGGCGAATCTCGTACATTGGTTCTTGTTAATGGTCAGCGTTATATCCCAGGATCACTAGAAGGTACAGTTGATCTAAACACAATTCCATCTGCCCTTATTAAACAAGTTCATGTGGTAACGGGTGGCGCATCTGCTGTTTACGGTTCTGATGCGATGGCTGGCGTTGTTAACTTTATCCTTAAAGATGATTTTGAAGGCATGGAAGTCTCAGGTAGCTATGGCATGACAACCAAAGGCGATGGTGCTAAATGGAATGTCGATACTACAATCGGTGGTAATTTTGCTGATGACCGTGGTAATGCTTATTTACATGCCTCTTTTGCAAAACGTAAATCTGTTTTTCAAGGCGATCGTGAATTTTCAACCTATGCAAACTGGGATAATGGAGCCGGTAAAACAATGGTTGGTGGTTCTGCTTCTCCTCCCCAAGGACGCCTAAGCCGTATTACATTCTACAATACGAACACAACTGGCGCAAATGTTGGCGGCACAACGCTTTCTGCGACAACTGGTTATGGTACAGGCTTTAAAGATGACGGTACAAATGTTGACTTTGACAAAAAAACCGATCTTTATAACTATGCGCCTGCAAACTATCTACAGCTTCCACAAGATCGTTGGATGGTTGATTCTGGCGCAACATATAAAATCAATGAGAATGTAACTTTCTATACAAAAGGAACCTTCACTTATAACCGTGTGGATACAGAACTTGCAGCAACACCTGCTTGGGGCATTAAATATTCGATTGATTATAAAACAAATCCTTATGTAACAGATAAAAACCGTGCGTTTTTCAAAAAAATTGATGATAATGAAACTGAAACACGTAAAGATCCTCTAGACCCTACCAAAAACATCCAAATCCAAAAAACAGATAAAGATGGTAATCTTATGGTTAAAGATGGCAAACCTGTCATGGTTGATCAACGTTTCTTAACGGCGGGTGCAGGAGACGGCAAAATATCTTATACGCTTGCAAAACGTATGCTTGCGGTTGGATCACGTCAATCACAAAACAGCCGTAAAGGTTTCCGTATGGTTGCAGGCTTGCGGGGTGATATTGATGATAACTGGGGCTATGATGTAAGCTACACAAAAATCAATTACTCACGTGCTGCTGCACAAAATGGTAATATTGCCATTTCTAAAATGCAACAAGCGGCTGATGTTATTGTCGTAAACGGTGTAGCGCAGTGCCGCGATACTTCTGGCGGTTGTGCTCCTTTAAATCTCTTTGGTAAAGGCTCTGTTTCAGAAGCTGCTGCTAATTTCATTAAAATTGGCGTGAGTAACTTAACTGAAATCAATACACAAAATGTTCTTGCATTAATGCATGGATCATTCGAAGGTTTTGATGCTGGTGAAATTGGTGTTTCTTTCGGTGCTGAATGGCGTACGACAACAATTGAGCAACGTAATGATGAGTTTCTTGCTTCTGGTGACGTTAAAGGCTTCAATGCTGGTCTATCAACCAATGGCGAAACTTCTGCAAAAGAAATATTCGGTGAAGTTAGAATTCCATTGTTAGAAAACACTCCATTTGCTGAAAGATTAGAATTCTCAGGCGCTTTGCGTTATTCTGATTATACATCAGGCGGCGTATGGTCATATGCATCTGGTCTTGATTGGTCCCCAATTAATGGTCTTACGCTTCGTGGACAATATCAACGTGCTGTTCGTGCTCCAAATATTGATGAATTATTTGGCGGTCAGTCTCAAGGCTTCCCAACAGCAAAAGATCCTTGCGCACTAGCGGACGCAAATGCATTTTGTAAACAGAATGCTGCTGGAGCGGTTCAGATCAATCAACAAGTACAGGGGCTATATGGTGGTAACCCTGATCTAAAAGCAGAGACTTCTGATACATTCACAGTTGGTGCAATCTTTCAGCCTGAATTTGCAGAAGGCTTAAATATTACGGTTGATTATTTCAATATTAAAATTACAGATGCTATTGACACTCTTGGTGGCGGCGTAAGTAATATTCTTGATCTTTGCTATAACGTTGTTAAAGATCTTAATGATAAACATTGTCAGGCTATTACACGTGAAGCTGGCACAAATAACATTCTATCTGTAAAAGCACTGAATGCGAATACAGCAACATATTCTACTGCTGGTATTGATATCCAGTTGGATTACACAATGGATTTTGATACAGGCCTATTTGATGATGGCTCTTCTCTAAGCTTTTTCTGGCTAGCTACTTACCTTATCAAGTCTGATTCTATTGCATATGTTGGTGCACCAACCGTTAAATGTAAAGGTATATTCTCAGGAGCATGTAAGGATCCATCACCTGATTTTAAGTTTACAGCACGGGCAACTTATACAAGTGGTCCTCTAACGGCTGCTCTTAATATTCGCTATCTTCCATCATCAATTGATTATGATTTCCTTGGCACAGAGCTTAAAAAGCCAAACAAAGATATTTCAATTCCACATATTGCGGCTGAAACATATATTGATATCTCATTTAATTATGACATCAATGATAATTATTCAATGAATGCTGGTGTTAGAAATCTATTTAACAATATGCCAACATCTCTTGGTGATAATCAGCAACAAGCTAACACTTATCCAAATGTATATGACCTTCTTGGTACATATGTATTTGTAGGTGCTAAAGTTAAGTTTTAATTAATATTACTTAAAGTAATTTAGATTTTTAATAGCTCCCCATTTACGGGGGGCTATTTTTTTATCTTCTTTTTATTTTACGGTAGGCGATATAAAAAAAGCCCTGAAAAAAATTCAGAGCTTTAAATTATTAATAAGTTCAGAAAATCTTAATCGTCAAGACAAAAAAGGTCTGTATTACCGCCTGTTGCCACCAGATTAACCGAAAGAGTTTTTTCAGCGGCAAAACGGTACATATAATGCGGGCCGCCCGCTTTGGGGCCCGTTCCCGATAGACCTTGACCGCCAAAAGGCTGCACGCCGACAACCGCCCCAACGATATTGCGGTTTACATATGTATTGCCAACGGATGATTTATTAAAGATATATTTCGCACTCGCTTCAATGCGGCTATGAATGCCCATAGTCAGACCAAAGCCCGTATTTTTAATCTGAGCCAGCAGCTCATCTAACTTTGACGCATCATAGCGAACAATATGTAAAATTGGACCAAAAACTTCTTCTGTAAGCTGCTCAATAGAATCAATTTCATAAATCCTAGGAGCAAAATATGTTCCCTCTTTAAAATCTTCTGGAACGTCGAGTGCAGCGATAAGTTTTGCTTCCTTGTCCATACGCTCTGCATGAGAGACAAGCAAAGAGCGCGCATTTTCATCGATTACAGGACCCACATCCGTCGATAAATCCATAGGATCGCCTATTTTTAAACATTCAAGCCCACCTTTAAGCATAGGGATTACTTGATCTGCAATTTCATTCTGCAAAAACAACACTCTTAGAGCCGAACATCTCTGCCCTGCAGACTGAAACGCAGACGCAAGCACATCGTCCACTACCTGTTCAGGCAAAGCCGTGCTATCGACAATCATGACGTTTTGTCCGCCCGTTTCCGCAATCAGCGGTACAATTGCACCGTCACGAGCAGCAAGCCCACGGTTGATAAATTTTGCTGTCCCCGTTGATCCCGTAAAAGCAATGCCACTAATACGGTCGTCTTTTGTCAAAATGCCGCCAATATGCGAGCCTTTACCTGGGACAAATGCGATAACGTCCGCAGGCACGCCCGCCTCAAGAAGAATTTTAACCGCTTCACAAGCAATAATCGGCGTTGTTTCCGCAGGCTTTGCAATCACACAGTTCCCCGCAGCCAAAGCCGCAGCAACTTGTCCGACAAATAATGCGAGAGGAAAGTTCCACGGCGCAATACAGAAAAACACGCCCCGCCCATGAAGAGATAACTCGTTTTTTTCCCCCGTGGGGCCGGGAAGCGAAAGAGAACTGCTAAAATCTTGCCGTGCTTGCATCGCATAATAGCGGCAAAAATCGGCCGCTTCACGCACTTCTGAAAGACCGTCTGCTACCGTTCGTCCTGCTTCTTTTGCAATAATAGTCATTAATCGCTCACAGTCCGCTTCCATAAGATCTGCCGCTTTTTCTAAAATACCAGCCCTAGCATTACCGCCCATCTTATTCCAAGCAGGATGAGCGCCAACAGCTTTCTGAACCGCCATTTCAATATCCTCATCCGTCGGGGTGCCAACCGTTCCCACTATATTTTTGATATTGCTAGGGTCATAAACTGGCTTTGCCTGACGGGATAATAATGCGCCGCCAATGATGGGACCCGCAATCCATTTTTCTTTTGCTGCATTTTTCATTTTACTGTTAAGCTCCGATATTTCAATTGATCCTGCAAGATCAATTCCTTTTGCATTTTTTCTAGGGGCAGCTTCTTTACCAGAAGCGGTTAATATATTGGCAGGCAGAGGGATTGCCCCGTGCCTTCTTGGGGTTTTTCCTTTAACCAAAGTGATTGTATCTTGGATAAGCTCATCAACACTTACATCTTTATCCATAAAACGGTTAACGAATGAGCTATTCGCTCCATTTTCAAGCAGACGGCGCACAAGATACGGCAATAAATCTTTATGCGCTCCAACAGGGGCATAAACTCTGATGTTTACAGGGTTTTTAATCGTATGCAGCAGCTCATTATAAAGTAAATGCCCCATACCATGAAGACGCTGAAATTCAAAATCTCTCACGAACTGACCATTCTGCCCTGCTTGTCGGGCAAGCTCTAACACCACTGCTACCGTATAGGCATTATGGGTTGCAAACTGAGGATAGATAACATCACGGGCAGCCATTAATCTTTCAGCGCAAATTTGATAAGATAAATCGGTACTAGGCTTACGGGTATAAACAGGATAATCCGCCA
This sequence comes from Emcibacteraceae bacterium, assembly GCA_016744185.1. Lineage (GTDB taxonomy): Bacteria > Pseudomonadota > Alphaproteobacteria > Sphingomonadales > Emcibacteraceae > Pseudemcibacter. Next base: position 5,384 of record JADGEY010000015.1, read on the forward strand.
GTCCCATTTCTTGGGAATGTTTAATTTCACTGTCCCAATACGCTCCCTTAACCAGCCGTACCATAAATTTGCGCCCTTTTTCACGTCCAAGAGCTGTGAGCCAATCTAAAACATAGGGCGCTCGTTTTTGATAGGCCTGTACAACAATGCCAAGCCCGTCCCAGCCTTCAAGCTCTTTATCCGATGCAAGGGCAGCAAATATATCAAGTGAAATTTCAAGCCGGTCCGCCTCTTCCGCATCAATGGTAAAGCCAAGTCCTTTTGAGCGTGCAAGAGCTGCAAGATCTTTAATCCTTGGCAGCATTTCCCTCATCACCGTTTCATGCTGAGAAAATTCATATCTCGGATGAAGAGCCGAAAATTTAACAGAAATACCATCTGCTTTATGACAATTATCTTCGCTATTTGCTGCGCCAATTTTTTCAATCGCATCTTTATAGGACTGAAAATAACGTTCCGCATCCGCCATCGTCCTTGCGCCTTCGCCCAGCATATCGAATGAAAAACGGGTGCCTGTATTATTTTGCTTACCCCCCCTAGTAGAAGCTTCTTCAATTGTCCGCCCCAGAACATATTGCCCGCCCATAATTTTCATCGCTTGATTAATCGCTTTTCGGACAACAGGTTCGCCAGAGTTTAAAACAAACCGCTTAAACCAATTATCAGGCCGTTTAATAATGTTAGAGCCAAGATTAATAAATTTTCCCGTCAGCATAAGCCCCCAAGTCGACGCATTAACAAAAAGAGATTCAGAGCGCCCTTTATGATCTGCCCAATTTCCTGATTTGATTTTCTCAGCGATCAGCTTATCTGCGGTACTCCCATCTGGAACGCGCAAAAGAGCCTCAGCAAGACACATCAGTGCAATGCCTTCTTTATTGGACAGACCGAATTCATGGAGGAAATGATCCATCGTTCCTTGCTCATCGCTATTTTTCCGAGATAATTTAACAAGATTTTGCGCTGCCTCAACAATTGCATCACGGCTGCCTTCTCCTAACGAAGAAGCTTCCAGTAAATTAGAAATTGCTTTTTCTTCGTCATAATGAGTCATTTCGGCAATATGACGGCGAAGATCAGCAAGAGTCTTTTCTTTAAGAATTTTTTGGTTTTTTAACGCATACATGTCTTTAGAGCCCTGAAGTAATAGATTGATTTTAATTCTAAGATAATAAGTTCTTTTCGGCAGGATATGCCACTATATTTTCTTTATAAACGTTATTTATGCTACATTAAAAGCTTTTAGATAGTTTATTTAACTGCTTAATTCGCATTGAAGCCATATTATATAATTTAAGAAATATCTTAGAATCAGCATTCTACCACAGAAACCGCAAGCCCCCCCTGTGAGGTTTCTTTATATTTCTCTTGCATATCTTTACCCGTTTCCCACATGGTTTTTATCACTTTATCAAGAGATACCATGTGCTGCCCATCACCCCGAAGCGCAAGGCGTGAAGCATCAATCGCTTTTACCGCCCCCATGGCATTTCTTTCAATACAAGGCACTTGGACAAGCCCGCCAATCGGATCGCAGGTTAGCCCCAAATTATGCTCCATACCAATTTCAGCCGCATTTTCGGCTTGCAGGACAGTGCCGCCCTGAACCGCTGTAAGCCCCGCCGCAGCCATCGAGCACGCAACGCCAACCTCCCCTTGGCAGCCCACCTCTGCCCCCGAAATAGACGCATTTTTCTTATAGAGCGAACCAATAGCCGCCGCCGTTAGAAGAAAGTCATAAATAGCCGTCATGCCATGATGGTTATAAAAACGGTCATAATAACGCAGCACCGCAGGGATAATCCCTGCCGCGCCATTCGTCGGGGCTGTAACAACCCGTCCCCCCGCTGCATTTTCTTCATTCACCGCCAGCGCCCAAAGATTAATCCAGTCCAAAATAGCTGTCGGATCACCAAGCTGTTTTTCTTGGCTCTGCTTCATATCATCTAAAAAATCGGCAGCTCGCCGAACAACTTTTAAGCCCCCTGGCAAGACCCCCCGTATCTTGCATCCCCGATCAATGCAGCCTTCCATAACAGCAAAAATATGATCCAGCCCCTGATTTAATTCTTGCCCAGACATGCGGCTCTGTTCATTCGCCCGCATTAATTCTGCGATTGTTAAATCATGCTCTTTGCAAAGAGCAATCAGCTCCTCGCCTGTATTAAATTCATAAGGAACAGGAATTTCTTTTTGGGGCGGCGTATTTTTCCCAAATTCTGCATCCGATAAAACAAAGCCGCCGCCGACAGAATAAAAAACGTCCCTCGCAATTTCTACCCCTGTGCTGGAAAAAGCAAAAAACTCCATAGCATTACTATGTTTAGGCAGGGTTTTATCCATCAGAAAAGGCATGTCTTTTTTGAGATTAAAAATAATTTCTCTCTTACCCTTTAAATTTAAAAGACCATTACCATGAATGTAATTTAACTGATCTTCAACAATATTAGGATCAATCGTTGCTGGAATAAAGCCCAAAAGCCCTAGCATAATCGCCTTATCCGTACTATGCCCTGCTCCTGTTAAGGCGAGCGAGCCATATACATCTATTCTGATGCGGCTAATATCTTCAAAAAAACCATTTTCTTCCAAAGCATCCAAAAACCGCAGGGCAGCAACCATGGGGCCTACCGTATGTGAGCTGGACGGTCCAATACCAACTTTAAAAAGATCAAAAACACTTAAGAACATTTTATCTCCTTTATTTTTAAAGAATTATATAAAAAGATACAAAAGAGGTTAACGGCCCCTTTATAATTCTAAGAAAAAATCACACCCCATAAAAATCTTCTATTTATTATTAAGGTGCTTATCAACCATTTTAATTTGTTCAAGCACATTTTGCCACTTATTCGCTTCGCAAACTTGAATAGCGCCGGTGCGTCCCATACGTTTAATAAGCTGCTTTGCTAAAGCTTTATGAGCAGAAGTATTTACTATTTCTTCAGCCATCATCTTTATCCCTAAAGGTACATAATAATAATTTCAATCATTACGCCTACTGATTTAAAAAATCAATCCCTATTATCAATATTACAGATGAAAAAGACAAAAAAAACCGCATGTCCGTTTTTAAAGAGCGAAATGATGAAAGTATAAGCCACAACACAAAGAATGGAGCCACATGAATAAAATTCACACCATTCCCAAAACACAACGGAAAAGCCACCCCGTTACATTAATCAACATTCATAAATCGCAAAACAAACATGCGGTATATAAGAACCATAATTCAAAACTACAAGAGCTTAAAATCCTAATTCTTCTTAGCTGTATAGACAATTGAATAAAAAAAATCAATCTTTTGCATAACTTCTTTTCAAAAGAATATTATATTGTTACAATAGGGTAAATTATGAAATAAAATCTAGCAATCAGTAATAATAAAAGAATAAAACCCTATGAACCACAATACATCCCGTCCTCTTGATAGAATCGATAAAAAGATATTAAAACAGCTTCAGCTTGAAGGAAGAATTTCAAATGTTAAGCTCGCCCAGCTTGTAAGCCTAAGCCCAACACCCTGCCTAGAGCGGGTTAAAAGATTGGAAAAAGATAAATATATCAAAGGCTATGTCGCCCTTCTTGATCCCAAAAAATTAAATGCTGCGCTGGTTTCTTTTATTGAAATTTCTCTTTCCTGCTCAACAACCACCGCTCTTATTAACTTTAGAGATGCTATTTTAAAAATGCCTGAAGTGCAAGAATGCCATATGGTTGCAGGCGGCTTTGATTATTTAATTAAAGTGCGTACGAGAGACATGGAACATTACCGCAGGTTTCTGGGTGAAAAACTATCCTCAATTCCAGACATTAGCTCAACCCATACCTATGTTGTAATGGAAGAAGTAAAATCCTCTAGTGAAATTTCTATTACAGAAGATTGATTATAAAATAAGTTCGCCCTCTGACGCTATTTTAAAATGATCCGCAACGCTCGCACTACTGACATCTTCTAGCCGCTCTGGCTGCCATTTTGGATTATTCGTTTTATCAATTAAAACCGCCCGAACGCCCCTATAAAAATCACTTTGCACGGACGTAAGGTGAGAGACAATATTATATTCCATTTTCAGGCAATCATTAAGATCAAGTCCCTCTCCCCGCCTAAGCTGCTCGAAAATAAGTTTAAGCGACATTTTCGATTTTCCTTGAATATCTGTTAAGGCAGCACGGGCAAAACCATGATCTACCGCCTCTAAATGGTCTATAATATCTTCCACGGTCTCTTCCCCAAAAGCAGCATCGATAATATCCCGAAACTCATCAAGAGCTGCATCCTCTGGAGCTTCGGCAAATCTTGCGATAATACGGTCTATATCTTCACCAGAAGATATATCCTCTTCTATCAGGGCTGCTTTAAAATCCGTGATTTTTTCTGCTTTCATAAAGGCAGAGCCAAGCCCCATATAAAGCATATCTGCCGCCCTAATGCGCGCGCCTGTTAGACCAAGATATAGCCCCATTTTCCCCACAAGGTGGGGCAAAAAATAGCTCCCTCCGACATCGGGAATAAGACCAATTGAGGATTCTGGCATCGCAAAAAGCGTATTTTCGGTGACTATTTGGTGTGAGCCATGCAGTGAAATCCCTGCGCCGCCGCCCATTGTCACCCCGTCCAAAATAGCGATATAAGGTTTGGGGAAATGAAAGATTCTAGCGTTCATTTTATATTCCGCCTGAAAAAATGCTTGCCCCGCCGCCGCATTTTCGGGCCCGCCCATAACAAGAGATTTAACGTCGCCCCCCGCGCAAAAAGCCCTGCCGCCCCCTTCTATCAGAGCCGCCTTTACCGCATCATCTTCTTGCCATTTTTGCAGTTTTTCATCGATCAGGCGGCACATGTTGATATTAAGAGCGTTCAGAGCTTTTGGACGGTTAAGCCTTATGATACCAAGACCTGACTTAACCTTAAAACAGACTTCTTCATTTTGCGTCATGATTTTATTCCTTTAACATTTCACGGGATATAATCAGCCGCATAATTTCATTCGTGCCTTCTAAGATTTGATGAACCCGCAGGTCTCTAAATAATTTTTCAATTGGGTAATCTTCCATATAGCCATATCCACCAAAAAGCTGCAAAGCATTATTAACCACATTAAAGCCCGTATCTGTTGCAAGTCTTTTTGCCATCGCAGCGAATTTAGAGGCATCGGGCGTATGATTTTCAACTTTTTGAGCCGCTTTATGAAGCAAGGCTCTTGCCGCTTCTAACTGGGTTGCCATATCGGCAATTTTAAACTGTAGAGCTTGAAATGCGGCAAGGGGTCTTCCAAATTGTTTGCGCTCTTTGATATAATTTAAAGCATGGTCAAGAGCCGCCTGCGCCCCGCCAAGGGAACAAGCCCCGATATTAATGCGCCCCCCATCAAGGCCCTTCATGGCATATTTAAAGCCATGACCTTCTTCTCCTACAAGGTTGCTCACAGGGACTCTGCACTCTTCTAAAATAACGGTGGATGTTGGTTGACTATGCCAGCCTAATTTGCGTTCCTGCGCCCCAAAAGACAGCCCCTTTGTGCCTTTTTCCACAATGATCGCACTAACGCCACCTGCCCCCTCGCCGCCCGTTCTTGCCATGACAAGATAAAGGTCAGAAGAGCCACCGCCTGAAATAAACGCCTTTGTCCCATTTAAAATATACTCATCGCCGTCCCTAACCGCTTTCGTGCGAAGAGACGCTGCATCCGAGCCAGATTCAGGCTCTGTAAGGCAGTAGCTACAAAACATATTCATAGGAACAAGCTTAGATAAATATTTTTGACGTAAATCTTCCGACGCAAAGCGATCAATCATCCATGAAACCATATTATGAATCGTCAGGAACGCTGCGGTAGAAGGACAGGCTTTCGAAAGCTCTTCAAATATAATCGCCGCATCAAGACGGCTCATGGCGCAGCCCCCCACATCATCTTTTACATAGATGCTTGCAAAGCCAAGAGCCGCAGCTTTTCTTAAGGCTTCTATTGGAAAAATATGGTCTTTATCCCACTGGGCAGCATTGGACGCAAATTCTTTAGCCGCAAATTCTCTTGCCATATCTGCAATCGCTCGCTGATCTTCATTAAACTCTAAATCCATATTGACACCCTTTATAAGCCGTAAAATTATTCTACCAAAATCCTAATGAGCGTAGATTACCTTCTACCCTATAGGTTTGACAAGGGTTATTAAACGGCTTAGAAGTAAAAATAAATAAACCACAACAGAAAGACCGTAAATGTCTCCAAAAAATCAACAAGGGCAAAAAAAACTAGCCGACGAAATGAAAAATGCCATGCGCAGCCTTGGCGCAACTGTCAGCATTGTTACATCTGTAAAAGAAGGTAGCCGCTATGCTATGACCGCCACTGCTATTTCTTCTCTTAGCTTCGATCCCCCCGCATTATTGGTCTGCGTAAATCAAAATACAGGAATGCATGAGGCACTATCAGACGGAAATGATTTCTGCGTCAATGCCTTAAATTCTCATCAAGAAGAGCTATCCGAAAACTGCGCATGGAAACTTGAAGCAGGAAAAAGATTTAACGAAGGAAATTGGAAAACGTCAAAGAGCGGGATACCCTACCTCGCAGATGCACAGGTCAGCATTCACTGCCATATAGATGGATCATATGATTATGGAAGCCACACTATTTTTATTGGTAAAATCCACAATATTATTAATGCCGATCACATCGATCCCTTGCTCTATTTAAACGGGGAATATTTCACTCGTCATTCTGAAAAGAAATCTTAAAGCGGTTTTGCCGCCTCTTCTACCCACCTAAGGTCATCTGCCGTAAGATAATTCGTCATATGAGACAGAGTCTTTTGATGATATTGATTAAGCCATGTGATTTCCTGCGCCGTCAGGAGGTTTAAATCAATAAGCCGCCTGTCAATTGGAACAAAAGAAAGCATTTCAAACCCAAGCATGGGACGTGCATCTTTTTTGGCTGGAATTTCTATCACTATCATTAGGTTTTCTATGCGGATTCCATATTCATCTGTTTTATAGAACCCCGGCTCATTTGAGAGGATCATTCCTGTTCTAAGCGGCACATTATGGCGGGCGGCGGAAATAGATTGAGGTCCTTCATGGACGCTAAGGTAACTGCCAACACCGTGTCCTGTTCCATGATCAAAATCTTGGGAAATTTCCCACAGAGGCATGCGAGCTAGGCTGTCAAGATGCGCTCCGCTACGTCCCTTTGGAAAATGGGCGCAGGCAAGAGCAATATGACCTTTCAGCACTCTGGTAAAGCGGTCTTTTTGTTCTGCTGTACTGCTGCCGATCACCACGGTTCTTGTAATATCTGTTGTCCCATCTAAATATTGCCCCCCTGAATCGCACAGATAAATCATACCTTTTTGAAGCGGCTGGGAAGAGGATTCTGACACATGGTAATGAACAACAGCCCCGTTTGCTCCTGCCCCCGATATAGTATCAAAACTATTCATTTGGAAAAGCTCACCCTGCTCTCTAAAGGAAAAGAGTTTTTGCACCGCAGAAATTTCGGTCACGCCGCCAAGAGGTGCGTTTTCATCAATCCAGCGGTAAAATTTACAAAGAGCGGCAGCGTCCCGAATATGCGCCGCTTTTGTGCCGCTAATTTCAGTTTTATTCTTGCAGGCCCTCAGCAGCTCTGTAGGGTCATCTTCGGTTATAATTTCTGCGCCGCTTTGTTTTAAAATATTAAAGACGGCAGCAGGGGTAATTTTATCATCTAAAATGATTTTCTGACCGCCTCTTTTTTGAAGAGCCTGCGAAAAACGATCCTTGGGGAAATATTCTACTGTGCTGCCAAGATGATTTTTCACCTCTGGCGTTAATTTACGGGGATCGGTGAAAAGCTGCACAGAGCCATCAGAATTTAAAATTGCATAGGATAAAACAAGAGGCGTATTCGCCACATCTCTGCCCCGAATATTAAGCAGCCAACAAATAGAAACCAGCGAGGTTAAAACAAAGGCATCTGCGCCAAGCTCTTTAATCTGCTCGCCAATAGAGCGGCATTTATCATGGTGGCTTTGCCCTGAATATTGAAGAGGGTGAATGATGATGGGCTTTAAAGATGCCGCAGGTCTATCCTGCCAAATCCTATCAATCGGATTTTGATCTAAAGGAGCAAGCTGCGCCCCTATTTTCGCTAAAGCCGCTGTCATTTCTTCTGCCCATAGCGACGTGACAAGCCAAGGGTCATAGCCAATCCGATCCCCAGACTTAACATGAAGAAGCAGCCAGTCCTCCAGCTTATCCTCATATAATTTTAGATGCTCGAAATCTTTACCAACTTGCTCTAAGGCTTGCAGAGTATATCTGCTATCGGTGAATAGAGCAGCTTTATCAAGACCTATAACTGCTATCCCTGCCGAGCCTGTAAAGCCTGTGATCCACGCCAAACGTTCGGCGTAAGCCGGCGTGCTTTCAGACTGATGTTCGTCCGCATGAGGAACAATGAAAGCCGCTAGATTCTGCTGATCCATGATTTTTCGAAGCTGTGAAAGTCTGTGCCGCATCGCCGCCTCTTTTTTAAAAATTATAATATTTCATCAATCGCCGCCGTCAGTTTTGAAAGCTCATGAGACTTTATATTAAAAGAAGGGGTAAGGTAAATAACATTACCAAAAGGTCTAATCCATACGCCTTGCTTGATAAATTCTTCACGCATTTTAGCGGGGTTTTTAATTTCTTTTAATTCGATAACGCCGACCGCCCCTTTGACCCGAACGTCCACCACACCGCTTCGGTCTCTGAACTGTTCAAGAGACTGGGTTAAATGACCTTCAATGCGCCGAATATCATCAAAAACGTCACCCTCGTCAAATAAATCAAGCGACGCATTCGCCGCTGCGCAAGAAAGAGGGTTTGCCATATAGGTTGGACCATGCATAAAAGCTTTACTTGGGTCATCAGATAGGAATTCATTATAAATTTTTGACCGTGCAATCGTTGCTGCCATGGGAACAGTTCCCGCGGTGAGGGCTTTGCCAAGGCAAATAATATCTGGCGTAATTCCCGCTTGTTCGCAAGCAAACATCGTTCCTGTACGCCCAAACCCTGTAAAAATCTCATCTAAAATAAGCAGCACTTCTTCTTCTGCGCAAATTTTAGAAATCTGCTCTAATATTGTGCCGTCATGAAAAACCATGCCACCTGCCCCTTGGATTAAAGGCTCCATAATCACCGCTGCAATATTATCTTTTTGTTCTTGAAGGTAGGTTCTAAAGATTATGAACTCTTGCTTACTGCGGGGAAGCTTAACCAAATGCTGCTGCTGCAAATATCCTGCAAAAGCTTTATGCATACCGCTCTCTTGATCCCCTACCGACATGGCGGCGGAAGTATCCCCGTGGTATCCTTCGGTAAAAGATAAGAACCTGTATTTTCCCTCTATCCCCTGATTCATCCAATATTGAACCGCCATCTTTAGGGCTATTTCAACGGCAACAGAGCCTGATTCTGAAAAAAACACATGATCTAAATCTTCTGGCAGTAAATCTGCAAGACGTTTCGCAAGAACCGCTGCCCCTTCATGCATAATGCCGCCCAGCATCACATGTGACATCTGCTCTATTTGAGCGATCATCTTTTCTTTCATTTTAGGGTTATTATAGCCATGGCACGCCGTCCACCAAGAGGCAATCCCATCGATAAGCTCTCTGCCATCACTAAGTTTAAGGCTAACCCCGTCCGTCCCCACAACCGCGACCGCATCGGGAGCGGTTTTCATTTGGGCATAGGGCAGCCAAACATGGTCATATCCCTCTTTATACCATTCGGGCTTATCGCTTCTGTCTTTAGGCTTTTGATCTGAAATCATTTATGAGGCTTTTGCATGTTTCGATTTTTCAGGCTCTATCCCCAAACGTCCAAAAAGCTCCATATCCGTATTTTGAATTGGGTTGGACGTGCATAAAAGCTTTTCCCCATAAAAAATACTATTCGCCCCTGCCATAAAGCAAAGAGCTTGCATTTCATCATTCATTTGCTCTCTTCCCGCTGAAAGGCGAACGTAAGAGGCAGGCATCATAATGCGGGCGACCGCTATGGTGCGGATAAATTCAAAAGGATCAAGAGCTTCCTGACCTTCCATTGGCGTGCCTTCACAAGGCACAAGCATATTAATCGGAACAGACCCTGGGTGCTGCGCCATATTCGCAAGCGTTTGCAGCATTCCTGCTCTGTCAGATTGATCTTCGCCCATGCCCACAATGCCGCCGCTGCAAACGTTAATCCCTGCCGAGCGTACATTTTCTAAGGTTTGAAGGCGGTCTTCATAACTTCTCGTGGTAATGATAGTTTTGTAAAATTCAGGCGAGCTATCCACATTATGGTTATAATAATCAAGCCCTGCCTCTTTTAGCTGTGTGATTTGATCCACATCGAGCATGCCAAGCGTCATACAGGTTTCCATGCCAAGATTTTTTACTTCCTTGACCATATCACAAACCGCTTCCATATGCCGCCCCTTTGGACTGCGCCATGCCGCTCCCATACAGTATCTTGTCGCTCCTGCTTCTTTAGCAGTGACAGCGCCTTCTACCACACGCTGCAGCTCCATAAGCTTTGTTGCAGAGACTTCTGTATTATATCTTGACGACTGAGGGCAGTAAGAGCAATCTTCCTCGCAGCCGCCTGTTTTAATGCTGCAAAGCTGTGATAGCTGTACTTTATTGGGGTCAAAATTTTCACGGTGAATGGTCTGTGCCTCAAAAACAAGATCCATGAAAGGCTTTTTAAAAAGCTCTAAAATTTGCTTCTTCGTCCAATTATGACGAAAACCGTCCTCATAAGCATTTAGATGCTCATCTGCAACCAAACTTTTCTTTAATTTTTGCATCTCAGCTAAAGCCATTTTAAAAGATCCTGTTAGACATTATTTATTAAATTTGCCTTGAAGGCTATATTTATGAATATTATATATGTTAAAAAAATCTATACTACAATTAATTTTGAAATGGCAAACGATGACATCATTAGATGAATTTGCAAAAAATAAGCTAAAGTCCCTTGAGAAGCACTCTCTTAGACGCTCTCTAAAGATCACAAAAAGGGAAAAGGGCGCGAAATCTTTACGGGCAGGGAAGCCGCTTATATCTTTTAGCTGCAATGATTATTTAGGATTAACCCATCATCCAGAGGTCATAAAAGCCGCAGGGGACGCAGCCCTTGCCTACGGCGCAGGCGCAGGCGCATCACAGCTTATCACAGGTCATTCACCGCTGATAAAGCAGCTAGAAAAAACTATGGTGGAATTTAAAGGCACGCAGAGCTGCGCAATCTTTGGGTCTGGCTATATGGCGAATATTGGTATTATCCCTGCTTTAATCGGCGGTGATGATGTCTTGTTCATTGATGAATATGCCCATGCTTGCTTATGGCAGGCGGCTGTAATTTCACAAGCAAAAACATTTTCTTTTCGCCATAATGATACAGACCATTTGAAAAGTCTGATTTTAAAACATCGCTCCGATTATAAGCACGCTATGATTTTAACTGATGGTATATTCAGTATGGACGGGGATATTGCTCCGCTGCCTGAGCTTTCTGAGCTTGCCGAAAAATATGATCTTTGGCTGCACTGCGATGATGCTCATGGGCTTGGGGTTGTTGGCAGCGGAAAAGGAGCGGCGCATCATTTTAGCCCTGCCCCCAACGTTCATTTGCAAATGGGAACATTCTCAAAAGCGGCGGGCAGTTTCGGCGGGTATCTATGTGCGAGCAAAGACGTGATAGAGCTTATTAAAACAAGAGCCAGAAGCCTTATTTTTACAACAGCTCTGCCGCCCGCCTCTCTTGGCGCATCAATTGCCGCCCTAAAGATTATTATGGAAGATAAAGACCTGTGCAGCCTGCCCGTTCAAAAAGCCAATATTTTCACGAAGCAGATGGGTCTGCCGCCCGCAGTCAGCCCGATTGTTCCCCTAATTATCGGGTCAAGCGATGATGCTCTTGCCGCATCGAAAGCCTTAGAAGAAAGCGGCTTCTTAGTCTCTGCCATTCGCCCGCCTACCGTTCCCAAAGGGACTGCACGGCTTCGTTTTGCTTTTAGCGCGGATCATAAAGAAGAAGATATTTTAGAATTATGTGACGCTCTTAAAGAGCTTAATATTATGCCCCTTACAGAAAGCTCCTAAAATGACGGAATTAATTTTCATCACCAGTACAGGAACAGATATTGGCAAAACATTTGTGACAAGGCTGATAATCCAGCAGCTTAAAAAAGAAGGCAAAACAGTTCGGGCGTTTAAGCCTATTATTTCAGGCGTAACAGATGAAAATATTGCGGCTTCCGATACGGGACTTATCCTAAAAGCTCTTGGACAAGAGATTACGAAGGAAAATATTCAAAAAATATCTCCTTGGCGGTTTAAAGAGCCTTTATCCCCTCATGATGCAGCAGAAATAGAAGGGCAAGAAATTGACTTTAAAGATCTTTTGAAGTTTACCAAAGATATTTATGATGCCGCAAAATCCGATAATATTGACGTTCTTCTCATTGAAACTGTCGGCGGGCTTATGGTGCCTCTCTCTTATAAAAAAACAATCATAGACTGGATCTCGGCATTTGATGGCAAGATTATTTTGGTCATTGCAAATTACCTCGGAACTTTAAGCCATAGCCTAACCGCTCTTCATGTTTGTAAAAACTATAATGTTCAAATTAAAAATATTATTTTATCTTGCCATAATAATCTGCAATCTGTAGTTGAAATAGATAAAACGGCACGGACAATTATAAAATTCTATCCTCACACTCCTCTCATTATTTTACCAGAACTGCAGAAATGCGAATTTAATATTATTTAACTTTAAGGCCCAAAGCTCATAAAGACCGAAACTTCATAACCATGAATCTTTTTTAAGCAACAAATTTTACTCGGTAAAAAATCCCTATCTCTTTTATAAAATCCTTGAAATATTTTCTAATAAATATAATTATTCTTATAACGCAAATAGTTGATGAAGAAATACAATTCGAGTATTTCCCCATTTTCCTTGGCACAATCCTTGCTTATTTAAAAGAAGGAGAAAAATAATGCTTAAAAATTTTATGGGGAATTATGATGCTGAAATTCCAATTACAGTAAAAAAACTTACCGTTGATTCAAAAAAAACTGCTGAAATTGCTGACCTTATTATCCAAATGAAAAAAATGGGGATTGACCCTCAACCCTACTTTAGTCTTGCGGCTCAAGACATTATTTTAAAGTTTGGGGTTCATGCCCTAGAAGCCGCAGAAATCACACTAAACAACTGTAAAGACCTTAATAAACCTGACCTTTTATATGTTTGGAGAGAGGTTTTTTTAATTCTTAAAAAAGACTTATGGGTCATAAATTCTAAAATCAATTAATTAGAACTTGCAAATATATTGGGATTCTATTATATGACTACTATAAGTTGTTTTTATATAGAATCCCTTGGGGGATCATCATGTGATCCTTCATCTGCCCAACTGCCCCAGAAACCTTTATTTAGGTTTCTGGGGTTTTTTTATTCCAAAGAATAATATTACAGAGCCAGTTTGATATAAAGATGGTAATAAAGCAAAATGACGGCGCTATACTATAGGCGCCGTCAAATCCATATTTTCTATTATAGAAATACTAGAAGCGGTCTAAGTTCATAACCTTAACCCATGCTGCTACGAAGTCTTTTGCAAACTTCTTTTTAGCACCATCAAAAGCATATACTTCTGCAACAGCCCGCAGTTCAGAGTTTGATCCAAAGACAAGATCAACAGGCGTTGCCGCCCATTTCATCTTACCTGAAGCTGTATCATAGCCTTGATAAACACCATTTACTTTAGAAGATTTTTTCCATTTTGTTGATATATCTAACAAATTAACAAAGAAGTCATTGGTCAAGGTTCTTGGTTTTTCTGTAAATACACCATATTTAGTGCTGCCAGCATTTGCATCAAGCACACGCATTCCGCCAATAAGAACCGTCATTTCAGGTACAGACAGGTTTAACAATGCCGCTTTTTTCAATCAACATTTCAGCAGGTGACCGAGCATTACCTTTTTCAAAGCAATTTCTAAAACCATCCGCTACCGGTCTTAGGAAGCTAAAAGAATGTACATCCGTTTGTTTTTGAGGGGCAAGACGAATGCGCGCCCCATTTGCTCCGCCGCGCTTATCAGTGCCGCGAAAGGTAGCTGCTGAAACCCAAGCCGTTTTTACAAGGTCTGATACGGAAAGCCCAGATTTTAAAATTTTAGACTTTAATTTTCTAATATCTTTTGCATCTACCAATTTATGGTCAATTGATGGAACAGGGTCTTGCCAAATTAATTCTTCTTTAGGAACCATAGACCCAAGATAACGAGAGCGTGACCCTAAATCACGATGAGTAAGTTTAAACCATGCTCTGGCGAATGCTTTTTCAAATTCCTCTGGATCGTCCAAAAAACGTTCCGAAATTTTACGGTATTCAGGATCAAACTTTAATGCCAAATCCGTTGTGAACATAATAGGAGCATGAAATTTCTTTGGATCATGTGCATCAGGCACTAAGCTTTTAGCACTTTTAGCAGTTGGAATCCATTGAGTATGTCCTGCGGGACTCTTTGCTTTCACCCACTTAAAGGTGAATAGATTTGAAAGATACATATGCGACCAGCGTGCAGGGGCAGATGTCCATGCGCCTTCTAATCCGCTGGTATTCGTATCGCTGCCCTTACCAGTGCCGCATTTATTTTTCCAGCCCAGTCCCTGTTCTTCAAGACCCGAGCCTTCAGGGTCGCTGCCCATACATTTGTCGCTCCTTGCGCCATGAGCCTTGCCGAACGTGTGACCGCCAGCAATAAGAGCAACTGTTTCTTCATCATTCATTGCCATATTGGCAAATGTTTCCCGAATATCTGCCGCTGCTGAAAGCGGATCATGATTACCGTTTGGCCCTTCTGGATTCACATAAATAAGTCCCATACGAGTGGCTGCGAGTGGTTTTTGTAGCACTCTATCTTTGCTATGACGGTTGCTGCCAAGCCATTCACCTTCTGGTCCCCAGTAAACTTCTTCTGGCTCCCACTGGTCAATGCGCCCTCCCGCAAATCCAAGCGTTTTAAAGCCCATATCTTCCATAGCAATAGTCCCCGCAAGAACCATTAAATCACCCCAAGAAATTTTATTACCATATTTTTGCTTAAGCGGCCATAAAAGGCGGCGCGCTTTATCCAAATTCACATTATCAGGCCAGCTGTTAAGCGGAGCAAAGCGCTGCATTCCACCATCAGAGCCGCCCCGTCCATCAAAAGTACGGTACGTTCCAGCAGAATGCCACGCCATACGAATGAAAAGTGGTCCATAATGCCCATAATCGGCAGGCCACCAGTCCTGCGAGGTGGTCATTAATTTTTGAATGTCTTTCTTCACGGCATTAAGGTCAAGCGTTAAAAATTCTTTTGCATAATCAAAACCCTTGCTTGCCGGATCAGACTTAGCAGAATGGAGGCGTAGAGGCTCTAGGCTTAGTTTATTAGGCCACCAGTAATCATCGGCTATATTATTTTTGTATGACTTTGTGCGTTTGCTGGGGTATTTAGCGCTGTAGCAGATACTCCCAAAACCGCAACCAAGGCAATCAATGAGACAGTTTGTTTTAGCATGTTTCATTCCTTTTACTATTGTACAAAATTATTAATTTTCCGCTGAGACAATCTCAACGTATTATAAATATATTGATTTATTGCGATTAGTAAAATATATTGATTTTATGATAATGATAATCTAGACTTATGATTATAGACTTAAGAGAGCCAAACTTAAACTTTTATATTATTAAGGGTCTCATGACCCTTAATAATATAAAAAAAGCCCATATTTATTTGTAAGTACGGGCTTTTTAAATTTAGTTTTGTTTTAATTTAGACAATTAAAACAAAAAATTAATTCGCAAATCTAAAATGCATGACATCGCCGTCTTTTACGATGTATTCTTTACCTTCTAGGCGAATTTTTCCTGCGTCTTTTGAGCCGCCTTCGCCGCCGTGTTCTATGTAATCATCATAGGCGATTGTTTCGGCTCGGATAAAACCTGTTTCGAAATCTGTGTGAATTACACCAGCAGCTTTGGGGGCTGTAGTGTTCAGTTCCACCGTCCAAGCACGGGCTTCTTTTGGTCCAATTGTGAAATATGTGCATAGACCGAGAAGATTGTATCCTGCGGCGATCACGCGGGCAAGACCCGTTTCGCCAAGTCCAAGTTCTTCTAGGAAAATTTCTTGTTCTTCTGGATCATCAAGCAGGGTAATTTCGGCTTCCATTGCCGCAGAGATTAGCACAACATTGGCATTTTCTGCTTTGGCTTTTTTCCCTATTTTTTTGGTAAGCTCATTGCCAGAAGCGGCATCTTCTTCGCTGACGTTACAGACATAAAGCACAGGCTTTGTAGTGATAAGCTGTAGCTCGGTTAGAGTTTTTTGCTCGTCTTCATCTTTAATTTCAACATTGCGGGCAGGCAGACCGTCTTCTAAGGTTTTTAAAGCCCGCTCTAGTATTTCCATGATCACTTCGGCTTCTTTATCTTGTCCTCTGATCCGCCGCTCTAAATTATGTTTTCTTTTTTCTAGGCTTTCCATATCGGACAGCATCAGTTCTGTTTCCACTGTGTCCGCATCGGCAATAGGATCAATTACGCCTTCTACATGGGTGATGTCATCATCTTCAAAACAGCGCAGCACATGGACAATTGCGTCTACTTCACGAATATTGGCAAGGAACTGGTTGCCAAGCCCTTCGCCTTTCGATGCGCCCCGCACCAGCCCTGCTATATCAACGAATGAAAGCTGGGTTGGGATAATTTCTTTTGAGGATGCTATCTCTGCTAATTTTAAAAGGCGGCTGTCAGGAACAGGTACATTGCCAACATTTGGCTCGATTGTACAGAAAGGATAATTTGCTGCTGCCGCCGATGCTGCGCAGGTTAAAGCGTTGAAAAGTGTTGATTTTCCTACATTTGGTAGACCAACGATGCCACATTTAAAACCCATTTTTCTATTCCTGTTCTTTTTTAGGATTTTTCTTATTTGGTTTAAGAAACGTCCCTATTTTATTTAAAAATTTTACGCCGCCGCCTGATGCAAGCTCTGATGAGGCATAACCGATGGCATAGAGTATTTCTTCAAGCCATTTTTTATCCGATTTTGAAAAATCACCCAGCACATGACCCGTAACTTGCTCTCGCCCTGGATGACCAATGCCAATGCGGATACGGTGATAATCCTTACCAATATGTTGGTCTAATGATTTAATGCCGTTATGTCCGCCTGCCCCGCCGCCTGTTTTAAATTTAATTTTAGAGGCAGCAAGATCAAGTTCATCATAAAATACATAAATATCATCTGACGGGATTTTATAAAAACGAGCAATTTCACCAACAGCTTGCCCAGAAAGATTCATATAGGTCAGAGGCTTCACCACGAGAAGCTTTTCCCCTTCGATATGTCCTTCATAGATTTGCGCTTGGAATTTTTCTTTTGGGGTAGAAAAATTATGGCGATGAATGATCTCATCCACCGCCATAAATCCGATATTATGCCTATTATTGCTATATTTAGTTCCTGGGTTTCCAAGTCCGACAAATAACAACATAGCATATTCCTTCTAAAAGAAGATTATTCTGCAGTTTCTTCAGAAGCAGCTTCTTCTCCGCCTTCAGCTTCGCCTTCTTCTTCATCTTCTACGCCAGTAGATTTCAGGCTTGACGGTGCTGAAATAGTTGCGATTGTAAAGTCACGATCATCAATCGTTGCGATCACGCCTTTTGGCAGCGTTACAGCAGAAATATGAACGGCATCCCCTAGCTCTAGATGTTCAATGTCCGCTTCGATAAATTCAGGGATTGCATCGGCAGGACATGAGAATTCAACTTCATGACGTACAACATTCAAAATACCGCCCGCTTTAATACCAGCACATTCTTCTTGATTGACGAAATGCACAGGAACCATGATGTTGATCATTGCGCCTTTACCAAGGCGAAGGAAATCAACATGAAGTGGCCAGTCGGACACAGGGTGGAACTGTACGTCACGTGGCAATACATTTTCAGACTTCTTACCAACTTTAAGGGTAACTGTTTTACTCAAAAATCCGCCTTTGTTAAGCTCTTTTTGAATTTCGTTACGTTTAAGGGTTACCATAACAGGCTCTTTTTTGTCGCCGTAAATAACCGCTGGGATAAGATCTGATCTACGTAGTGCGCGAGAGGATCCCTTACCTGCTTTTTCGCGCAATTCAGCATTAATAACTAAATTTGCCATTTTGAATACTCCAAAATAAAATTAAAGATAACATTAACCTCCAGGGGTGTTAATGTTATTGGAACATAATTGCTCCATGGGCTGTTTACAGGGGAAAGCTCTTAAATTCAACCGTTTTCTCTCTCTATATATGAATATAGCTAAAAACATATATGAATATAGATAGAAACCACCATTTTAGAGCCTTTTTACGCCTAATCAAAAAGAACTGAAACAGATTCTTCTGAATGGATTCTTCTAATTGCCTGCGCTAAAAGACGGGCAACAGAAACCTGCCTGATTTTACTAGAATTTTTCTGCTCATCTGATGCGCCAATAGTATCTGTGATAACTAGAGATTCAAGCTCTGAATCATTAACTCTTTTTACAGCACTTCCCGATAAAACGCCGTGAGCAACATAGGCGCTAACGCCTTCTGCTCCATTTTTAAGAAGAGCAGATGCCGCATTACAAAGCGTTCCCGCTGAATCAACAATATCATCAACTAAAATGCAGTGGTATCCTTTTACATCTCCGATAACATTCATCACTTCCGATACGCCCGCTTTTTCACGGCGTTTATCAATAATCGCAAGAGGACAATTATTAAGCCGTTTAGCATGCGCCCTCGCCCGTACAACGCCGCCCACATCAGGCGATACAATCATGACTTTTTGACCTTTTTTCTGGCGGTCTTTAATATCATCTACAAGAATAGGAGCTGCAAAAAGATTATCCGTAGGAATATCAAAGAACCCTTGGATTTGCCCCGCATGAAGATCCATTGTCAAAACCCTGTCTGCTCCCGCTTCGGTAATAAGATTAGCAACCAGCTTTGCAGAAATAGGCGTGCGGGGGCCCGGCTTTCTATCTTGCCTTGCATAGCCAAAATACGGGATAACAGCCGTAATGCGCTTCGCAGAAGCCCTGCGCAATGCATCGATAGAAATAAGAAGTTCCATTAAATTATCATTTACAGGGTAAGATGTTGACTGAATAACAAAAACATCTTCACCCCGAACATTTTCATTAATTTCAACCCAAACTTCTTGGTCGGCAAAACGTTTCATTTCAGCTTTGGTAAGCTCAATATCAAGATAAGCAGCGATAGATTTAGAAAGCTCACGGTTACTATTACCAGCAAGAAGTTTCATTTAATATTCCTAAAGTTAAATCATTAAAAATGAAGATACCTGTTAAGCGAATCTTATAATAGAAATTTAAAAAAAAAGCGACTCAACTCTTGAAAATATTTTAGTTTTTTTTTATTTACGGCAATGCGATTATTGATATTTGCCTGCCGTAATCATTTTTTTTATGATGGCTGTTAAAACGGTAACTAAAAAATAGCTCACTTTGTGCGTATGTGTCATTTTGTAAAGAAGATATTTCTCCAATATGACATAGGCAAAGTTTTTCATAGATGTAAGCAGGAAGATCAAAATAATGATGATCTTTCCTCTCGCTCGGTTTAAAAAAAGAAGGCTGTGCAATGCGATCAAAAAACTCCGCTCCGACTTCATATGATTCTTGGCTTATACAAGGGCCAATGACGGCATGGATATTTTCTTTTTCTGCCCCAATATCGCACATTTTACGGATTGTATTTTCTATAATGCCCCCATAAGCCCCCTTCCAGCCAGCATGAGCCGCTCCAATGATCTTATTTTTTGCATCATGG
Source organism: Emcibacteraceae bacterium (assembly GCA_016744185.1). Classification (GTDB taxonomy): domain Bacteria; phylum Pseudomonadota; class Alphaproteobacteria; order Sphingomonadales; family Emcibacteraceae; genus Pseudemcibacter. Next base: position 25,305 of record JADGEY010000015.1, read on the forward strand.
AATAAAACAGGCGCGCAATCAGCGGTTAAAATCGACAAAGCTATACCCTCTGTATTGCTTACCATTGCATCACCTCTCAGTCTTTCTTCTGCATTATCAATCACATGAACAATATTGCTATGAATTTGATAAAGACCTACAAGCTGCGATTCTTTCGATATTCCTGACAAAGCTAGAGAGCGATTTTTAAGAGCATCATCAATATTATCATCTGACCCTAAAGCGCAGTTAAGAGATGAATATACCCCCTTTGAATGCCCCCCTTTACGGGTGAAAAACCCATGAGGAGCGGAAAGAATATTACTGGTTAAAAAGAGGCTCATTTTAAAACCCTGCTATTTTTGAAAGACTGCCATCATGAACGCACAGAACTTTAAATAAAGCCCCCATTTCATCTTGTGACAATAATCTATTTAAGGCGGCATGAATATCTTTCTGCTGCGAAGGGTCTGCTGTTTTGAGCAATCTTTCAGCTCTCGTAACAATGCCAAGCTGATGTAAAAAAACACCTTGATCTATAATATTTGTAACCGTAGCCCCTGCCTGCGCCGCAATGATTTGCAGGTTTTTAAAATTTACGTGAGCCGTTAAATCCGCCTGCCCGGGGTTATCTAGAACACTCGCATATTTGTGCTTTTCAACAGCCTGAAGCGTATCTCCTGTGCCATATTTATCATAGCCATAATCAATGATCAAAGCCGCTCCGCCATGATTTTTAATATGGCTCGCAATCTGGTCTATAAGAGCGTCACCTGCGGGGCTATATTCATAAAGTGAGCCTTCATCAGCCTTTACGATTATTTCAGGTACCATATTTTGGTCAATCGGGTCGGGCATAGCAGCGATTTGTAATGAACTTTCATTTTCTGAAACTGCCACCATAAGTTCATGCCACAGCGCACCTATCATTTGAAACTGCCTAATGGGCAGAGCGTCAAATAGTTCGTTCATCATTAAATATAAAGGAGCGTCCCGAGCCCGTTTTAAAAGCGAGCCTATATCATCATGCCACATCACTTTATAATCAGAAAGACAGTCTTTCTGTATTTTGCGTAAAGCAGGGGATATTTCAACAAGATGAATTTCTACTGCTTTTTGAAGTTCTGGCAGAACCGAGATAGCCCGCAGAATATCTTTCATTAACGTACCTCGTCCCGGCCCCATTTCGGCTAAATATAGCTTTTCTGGCTTTCCAGAGGCTGCCCAATAATCTGCGATCCAAAGACCGATCATTTCCCCAAACATCTGGCTAATCTCTGGCGCAGTGATAAAATCTCCGCCCCTGCCAAAGGGGTCTTGCGTCATATAATAGCCTTCTTTAGGGTGGCATAAAGCTTCGGTCATATATTCACTTATGGAAATAGGGCCATGGGCTTTTATGATATTAATCAGCTTTTCTTTTAGAACTGTCATTTAAAATGATTTTTTCTTGATCACGAGGGGGTGAGCAATCAAATAAAGCGCAAGAATAATCATGGGAACAGACAGAATTTGTCCCATAGTGACATTACCAAAGATAAAGCCCAGATGCGTATCTGGCTCACGGAACTGTTCAACAAATGACCGTGATAGGGCATAACCAAGAATGAAGATTCCCGTTAAAATCCCCGGCTTTTTACGCAGTTTAGTTAAATAACAAAGCCCTGCCATTAAGATAAGAAGAAAAACCCCTTCCAAAGCCGCCTCATATAATTGGCTAGGGTGGCGGTGTATTTGCAGCGGGTCATGGGGAAAGACCATGGCAAATGAATATGATTGATCTACCGCCCGCCCCCAAAGTTCTCCATTGACAAAATTTGCCAGCCTGCCAAGCAGCAGTCCAATAGGTGAGACGCAAGCAATCAAGTCGGTAAATCTAAAAAGCGGAATTTTATGAAAACGGCAATAGATAATTAGAGCAATACAAACCCCTGTAAAGCCGCCATGAAATGACATGCCACCGTCCCAGACCTGTAAAATCTTACTCGGATTATCTATAAAGTAAGAAAAATTATAAAAAAGGACGTAGCCAAGCCGTCCCCCTAGGATTATGCCCATCATTGCCCAAAATACAAAATCACCCACTTGTTCTTTTGTTGCAGGCGCAGGTTTTAATTTTAGAAGCTTTAACAAATAAATCCATGCGAATAAAAGCCCAAATAAATAGGCAAGACTGTACCAGCGGACAGGAAAAGGACCAAAACCGAATATTGGTCCAATTTCGAGTGCATTTGGTCCAATATTGGGAAATTCCATTCCTGCTGACATTAAAATTTCAATCATTATTTTATTCCTAGTTTTATCTATTTACTCGAATCAAATGACTCATTTTAAAGGTAGTTTAGAGGACTCTTTAATAGAGTTTGTGGGATTCCAATATGTTACCTGCGAGTCGTGTAAAGCTTTGTATAGATTCACCTTTCTTATAAAGTATGTCAAGGATTCTAATCCTATGATTTTGCTTGCTAGACTCGGAAATATGCCACTATTGTGATTTATTAGTTAATGAAAAAATTTAGGTTTTGGAATCACTTATGACAGGTTCAAGTAAAATTTTTGATGATATTGCTAAATTAGGGCAATCCGCTGCGGGCGCTGTTTATGGGCTAAAAACAGAGGCAGAGACTGCCTTTAAAAACCGCATTGAAAATGTACTTTTAGAAATGGATTTAGTGTCCCGTGATGAATTTGATGCCGCTTTAGATATGGCAAAAATTTCAATAGAAAAAACCGCTAAGCTAGAGAAAAAAATCACTGCTTTGGAAAAAAAACTAAAGCAGAAAAAATAAATTTGAGAAAATAAAATGAGCAATTCTTATTTTGACCCTTCAGAGCAAAACCCTCTTGATATTTTAGAGAGCATTATTTGTAATAACGAATGGCCCTATCAACGTGAAGGTAATGATGAAATCGTAACCGCCGTTATGGGGGAATGGAGCGATTTTCATATTCGTTATGACTGGAAAGCGGATCAAAAAATCTTAAAAGCTTCCGCCATGATTAACCTTGCCATTCCAGAAGAAAGAAAACCTGCCGTTTTAGAAGCCATGAATTTGATTAATGAAAATCTTGAAATGGGCTATTTTTCGGTATGGAATGACACAAATATAATTTCTTTCAGCCAGAGCCATATGCTGGGTAAGAATGTCGCTGATAATATAGAAGCTTATGAACGTCTTACCTTAAATATTATTTCTCAGAGCAATGAATATTATCCGATTCTTGAATTTGTCATTCAAAGCGGAAAATCTGCCCGTGAAGCCATTAATCTTGCGCTTATTCAGTGTGAAGGTCAGGCATAGGTCTAATATGGCATCATTACAAAATAATATTACGCCCACTGCACCTCTGATATTATTAGGCTGCGGTAAAATGGGCGGCGCACTACTTAAAGGCTGGCTTGAAAATGGTCTTAATCCTGATGCCATCATTATTGTTGATCCTTATTTAAAAGGCGCAAAAAAACAAGCCCCTAGCCTGCAGGAAAATGCTTTTTTTGAAAGTTTAAGGCAGCTGCCATCAGGACTCTCCCCTTCTTTTGCCGTACTGGCTGTAAAGCCCCAGATGATGGACGAGGCACTAGACGATTTTAAAAATTTAAAAACAGATCATACGCTTTTCTTATCGATTGCAGCGGGTAAAACGGTAGATTATTTTACGAACCACCTTGGGGGTAAAGCACAAATCGTGCGGGCTATGCCCAATACACCTGCCTCTATTGGAATGGGCATGACAGCTGCCTATCCCAATAAAAATGTAACCCAAGAACAAAAAGAAATTTGCGCTGAACTACTGGGCGTTGTCGGACTGTTTGATTTTGTCGATGATGAAGCTTTAATGGATGCTGTAACCGCTTTATCGGGCAGCGGTCCTGCTTATATTTTCCATATGGCAGAATCCATGGCGCAAGCAGGCGAAGCTCTTGGGCTTTCAAGAGATCTTGCCAAAAAACTTGCCGCTCAAACCGTCAGCGGCGCAGGTGCGTTGCTTTATAGTTCTGATGATGATGCTGCGCAGCTTAGAATTAATGTAACGTCCCCTAATGGCACGACAGCCGCTGCCCTTGATGTTTTAATGAAAGAAGACGGGCTTACAAAATTAATGACTGAAGCTCTTAAAGCGGCATATGATCGGTCAAAAAAACTCGCCCTATAATTATTGATATTTTTCTTCAGCTGGTTTTTTTAGAGTTAGCCTTTCAGTCGCTTGTTTGACAGTCTCTACAATAAACCTCGTATTTTTCTTTAGAGCCTCTAGCCGTACCGCTGAATAATAACTCTGTACCGCCCACAGCAGCAGTTAGAGCCCCAATTAAACCAATACCCACCGAAAAAAAACACTCCATAAAGACCGAGCATAGAACTGAGATCTGAACCGCCCCGAGTTTGTCGGAGGCTTGTTCGTTTAAGTTATGCTGCTTTGGGGATTTTGTCCAGCGCAGCGTAATAATTTTCTTCTGCTTCAGCGGGTGGTATATCTCCAATTGGTTCAAATAGTCTCTGATGATTAAACCAATTTACCCATTCCAATGTTGCAATTTCTACTTCTTCAAATGATTTCCATGATCCCTTTCTGTGAATGACTTCTGCCTTATAAAGGCCGTTGATTGTTTCGGCCAAGGCATTGTCATAGCGATCCCCAACACTGCCAACCGACGGTTCAACACCCGCATCTGCCAATCGTTCCGTGTATTTAATCGACACATATTGACTGCCACGATCACTATGATGAATAAGGCCTGACTTTTGGACTGGATTTCGTTCATAAAGGGCTTGTTCCAACGCATCCAGTACAAATGCTGTATGAGGTGTGCGACTGGCGCGCCACCCAACAATACGACGAGCATAAGCATCAATCACAAAGGCAACATAAACAAAGCCCTGCCAAGTTGAAACATAAGTAAAATCAGACACCCATAGCCTATTGGGTGCAGAGACCTTGAATTGCCTGTTGACTAAATCCTGTGGACATATATCAGCTTTATTACTCTTCGTCGTTTGTTGTATTTTACCACGAATAACACCGCGCAGTCCCAGATCCCACATTAACCTTTCAACCGTACATCGGGCAATGGAAAAACCTTCTCTCTTCATCTGATGCCAGAGTTTTCGAGCTCCATAAACCCTACGGTTAGCATTGAAAACACGCTCGATTTCAGGCTTTAGAACATCATCACGCCTTACCCCTATTGATCGCTTGCTCGGATCATTCTGCTTGGCAAGATGAAGGTGATAAGTGGAGGGGGCAATTTGTAAAATTCGACAAATGGGCTCGATCCCGCAAACTGAACGGTGCTCAGTGATAAATTTAATCATTTCTTCCATGGGCGGTCGAGCTCCGCCTGAGCAAAATATGCGGACGCCTTACGAAGGATTTCGTTGACTTGCCGCAGTTCCTTATTTTCGCGCTCTAAGGTCTTCATCTTGTCGGAAACTTCCGTCGGTATTCCCACGCGTTTGCCTGCGTTAATGTCCTGTTTCTTTATCCATTCATGCAAAGTGGGAGCACTGCACCCCATTTTACTTGATATGGATTTAATGGCTGCCCACCGAGATGAGTATTTTTCTTCATGTTCTAACACCATCCGTACGGCACGCGCGCGTACTTCTGGGGAAAATCTATTGTTTTTTTGCTCATAATAGTGATGTGGCAACAGCTTTCTGGACAATTTTTTAAGCGACATTCTGAATTTGCTCAAACTCCACCGGTGACATATA
>JADGEY010000160.1 GCA_016744185.1 Emcibacteraceae bacterium
GCTCATAAATCTACTCTTGAAAAGAAGATTAGAGATTTAGAAGAACAAACCAATGCAATCACCAGTGAAGCAAAAAAAACTATTGATGTTCTTTCATCTCAACTTGAAAATGTAAGTAATGAATTTGAAAAAGTTGTAAAATCAAAAAATCGTTCCACTGGCTCTTCCGCTAATAGGAATCCTAAAAACTTTGTTAATTATGGATCAGGCCAAGAGACTAATGCCCCTTTTAGTCAGAATGGAATTGTACAGCCCCCTGGGCCTAATAATAGAAACCTAAATAACGGGAATGCCTTATTACAAAATAACGGTCTTCAACTCATAGATTTTGACGCTCCCATTGGAAAAGCTGCAAAAGATATGATTTCAGCTACAAAATCATATGATCCTGAAATTTATCTTCCGCCAAACAGCTATGCTTTAGCAAATGTTTTAGTTGGTGTTGATGCTTCAGCAGCATTAGATTCACAAAATAATCCACGCCCCGTTTTATTTAGAATAACGGGGCCTGCCAGATCAGCAATGAGCAATGGAGAGATTGTTGAAACGCCAATTGAAGGCTGCGTTGTTAACGGCTCTGCAACGGGTGATCTTTCGAGTGAAAAAGTTTATGTCAAACTGCAAAAAATGACATGTGAATTTGATGATGGAACAATTGGCGTCACGGATGTCAAGGGTTACGTAGCATTCGGGGGAAAGGCAGGCGTTAGAGGTCGTGTAATTTCTCGCGAAGGTGATTTGCTTACAGGAGCATTTCTATCAGGCGCCTTAGAAGGCTTTGGAAAAGGCGTTTCTGCTAATACTCAAAAAATTCTAAATCCCTTCTCTAGTGGTTCAGGATCAGCCAATACAACGCTTTCAGCTACAGATCTTTTAAAAGGATCCGCAGGTGAAGGGATTGCTGGTGCAGCAGGTTCAATGAAACAATACCTCATAAAAAGAGCTGAACAAATTCAGCCTGTTATTGAAATGCCCGCAGGTCTCCAAAATGTAAACCTAGTATTTCTTGAAGGTGCTTATTTAACAAAGGGTGCAAAATAATGAGAGAAAATAATTGTAACTTATTTCCTAACTGCAAAATACAGGCTCAAGCCCAGCATACGGATGTCATAATAAGCCCATTGTACATAAAGAAGAGCCTTTGCAACTACTCCAATCAATCGCTCTCCTATTCTGACAGCACACCACATTATCACAGCCAGCCCAAAGACATATGGGGTCAAAGAACTTGCAAGTTCTGGCATTGGGGAGGTGATAATAATAAACATATGAAAAAACAACAAACCGCCAATATAAATGGCTTCGGTTTTTGTTCTAAAGATGCCGTATTTAAACGGCTGAAGAGTCAACATAATAATGCTGTCCTTTCGGTTAAAGGTGATCGGGATGGCATTGACGTGATCGGAGTCGGATCCGATCACGTCGCCTTTCTTAGCAGGTTAAGCACGCTCGTCTCCCCTGTCAATGACAATCACTTTCTTATGAAAGGTTCAAAATAATGACTAAAGAACAAAAACCAGCGGACAAAAAGCACTGGCCTTTACATATAATTCTAATAATTACCCTCGGGGTTATATTTCTATTTACCCTTCCTACGCTGCTCCTTACCTTGAAGGAAACAATAGAATCTAAGCCGAAAGATTCTATTGTTTTAAAATTACAAAAAATTGCACAGGACACATTCTCAAACAAAGACGCCAAAGTAACAACCACACCATCTAAGTTTTTATACGAAGTGCAAGTTGGTAATACGATTGCTTATTTTGATGCTTCAGGAGAATATCTTCTTGTTGGAGATTTATATCGTGTTTCAGATTTAGAGAATTTAACTAATTCTCGTAAAAATGAAATTAATCCTAGCCGCATTATCACGAAGAAAGCATATGTACCTCAACAAGCCCCTATAACATCTAAGAATTTATCATGGGATCAACTCCCAAAAAAAGCGGCTATCACTTGGAAAACATCCGATAACCCTAAATATAAAATTGCGGTTCTTTCTGACTTAAATTGCGGTTATTGCAGACAACTTCATAATGAACTTTTGCAAACTAATGATTTTGAAATTGATGAATATTTCATTTCAATTCTAAATTCAAAAGAAAAAAGTATCTCTGTTTATTGTTCTAAAGATCAGGTTTCTGCTCTTCATTCAGCCTTTAAAGGCGAAAAGATTATTTCAGAAAAATGTGACATTGAACCCCTCAATCAAATTGAAAAATTAGCTCAAACAAGTGGCTTATTAGCCACTCCTTCGATTATCGCCCCAGATGGACGAATTTTACAAGGTTATCACTCAGCACAGGAAATAAGAACATGGCTCACAAAATGAAAAAAATACTCTCCACAATAATTCTTATTTCATTATTACAGGCTTGCTCATTTAGAGGGAATACTGAAGGCGACTGGCGCTGCCCTGCTCCTGATGGGAAAGGCTGTACTTCAATACAAGAAGCTGACGGCTTAGAATCTCCTACAGGCTCGACAGGGCCGTTCAATGTTATGGCGGTAAGCGAGAAATTTTTAAATAGCTTTTCAAGTAAATCTGACAAAGGAGGTTCTTCACATGATGGTATTCCTTCCCGCAGTAAAGAAATACTTGCTCGTATAGTCTTTCCTGCACATGTGAACCCTGATGGAAATTATACTGACATTCGCACCATTTTTGCCGTCATGCGCGAAAGTTCATGGCTGGGTACAGTAAAGGTTCCGATCATTCGTAAAAGTTCTCTTAAAAAAAATCCTAAAATTATTCGCAAGAAAAGAAAAACTCATGGAAAAAAATAATCACAAGCTATTTCTTAATCGCAAAATATATACTTATGCCCAGCATACGGATACCATAATAGATGCCATGATAAACCTGTTGTGCGAAAATAAGAGCCATTGCCACCACACCAATCAATCGTTCTCCTACCCTGACGACACACCACATAATAATGCTGTCCTTTCTGTTCAAAATTTACAGGATGGCATTGACGTGATCGGATTGCAGCCCGATCACGTCGCCTTTCATAGCAGATTAAGCACGCTCCCTTTCCCTGTCAATGATAATCACTTTCTTATAAAAGGTTTCTCTTATGCGTGTCATTAATATTCCCGATATTTTAGACGATCAATCGTGCAGTTTCTGGCTAAAAGAAAGCTTAAAAACTGCCCTTGAACGTGATCCTATAGATGCGGTTAATGATGTCGAAATTCTTATGTTTGCCTTAGTTCAAAGAGCAGATGAGCACCTTGAAGGGAATAAATAATGAATTTTACTAACCTCTTCTCTGACCTAAAAGATCTCTTTCTTGATAAATCATATGATAAATCAGGAGAAATTGATTATGAAAGCTTTGCTCATTTATCAGATTACTTTCCTATTAGATTTTATGATGAAGAAACAGAACTCTTTATGAATAAAGACAGTATTGGGT
>JADGEY010000161.1 GCA_016744185.1 Emcibacteraceae bacterium
GTATTTTCTTGATGACATTACTTCGTATTCCTTATTTTAGACTTTTATAACTTTTTTGTCCGGAATAGTGTAGCCATGTCACTTCTTTTAGTGACCCCGTTCTCTTTTTTTCTAAAATCTACCCCTTTTCAAAACATAAAAGAGAGCTTTTTTAAAAATCATTAATGTAAGAAATACTAAAAATAAAAGAAAAGTAAAGTAGAGAGGAAGAGAAAAGAAATTATATAGCAGTTCATTATAAGAAAATTATAATATTAAAACATATCTCCGTATCTTTCTTGATTTTTTCGCCGTCCCATTTCTTCACCAGAACGAACTCGCTTTTCAAGTTCCTCTTCATATGTTCCATCACTGCCTAGCAACAATAAACTAAAATTTATGATTTCTAACGCACAATAAAAAAGAACTCTCAAAACCACAAAAATAATGTTTTAGAATTAATCATAATCAGACCCTTTACAAGTTAAATAAATTCATCTGCTTTTTAAAGCTTTCAATCAAAATCAAATGGTTAAAATTATTAAAAGTATTTCCAAACAACCAAGCTCTTTTAACACCCATACAGAGCTAAAAATTATTTTTGCTTACCCCAAGATCAAAAATTTCATTCCTCTAGTCTATTCGATAGATTTTATGTATTAAAATAAAAACTTTTCTCTAATTTTTGTCCTGATAAGCAACTTTTTAAAATATTTCAGCTTGTAAGATGTTGATATTAGATTCTTTTTTAAGAATTGAGCATGAGCGACTAGCGAATACCTTACATTGTGGGTGGGGCAAAGCGGGTTTTGCAGAGCAAAAGGGGCGTTTCCCTTTTTTATTTTTTTCACAAAAAAGCTTAAATTGATTTTTTAAAGTTCTTTATTTAATTCTGCGTTTTATAGTGTTTTAAAGTATATATAGGACTCTAAGTTTAGCTTGTTGATAAGAGTCATAAGATATTGAAATATATGTGTTTATAGAGTTAGCGTGTCCATCAAAAACGATTTAAAAACATTAAATGTCCATCAAAAACGGCTTAAGGTTCTTTTTTAAGCGTCCATCAAAAACGGGGCATTTGCATGTCCACCAAAAACGGGGTAAGGTACAATTGTCTATCAAAAACGGCTTAAAATGAAAGATTAAAAGTGGCTCGTTCTTTATCTAAACCGCGCATAATTCGCACCCCTCCAAAAGGTGACAATCAGCCTGACATGTTTGTACCAGATATTCAAGACATACCTCTGAAGGATTTTGGCGAACTTATGAACGCCCCTTTGCTTTATAATGGTATTTATAGAGGGCGGCGAACACCTGTAACAAAAATGGAATATATTGGTAACTCTGGCACCGTGACAGTAGAGGCACCTTCTTGCGGGATAGCAACAATTAAAGATTATGATTTAATTTTATTTGCCATTACCTTTATTGTTGATTGTCTCAATCAGGGTATGAATTATGATGAAATTGGTCGTACTTTCGAAGTTCACCCATACACTTTTCTAAAGTTTACAAGACGCTCTTCAAGCGTGAAACAATATGATGAAATTGCCAATATGCTTAAAAGATTGAAACAAACAACGATTACAGCCTGTAACTTGAAAAAGAAAAATATTTTAAATGAAAAAGCGCGAGGTTGGCTTGAAGAATATGAATATTTAAGAGACCAAACCACTGGTAAAATTTCTATGTTAAAATTCACTCTTCCTGAATGGATTATTGAGGCCGTAAAGTCTCATAAAAATGTTTTAACCTTAGACAATGATTATTTTCTTCTCACGCCACAAGGACGGTGGATATTCCGCCTCATGCGTAAAACTGCGGGTAATAATAAATGCGGCTGGCGTTATTCTTTAGATGAATTATATAAACTCTCAGGGTCTAGTAATACCAAAAGACAGTGGATAAGTCATTTTAAGAAAACATTAAAAGAAGAAGAAGGTGTTTTAGGTAGAAATCAACGGTTCATTCTTGGGTATATGACCACTTTTTTAAAGAACGAAAAAACAGGAAAAACCGCATTTCATTATATTCATAACGAACAATTAGAGAAGCTTTTATCCTATTTTTCCCCACACAAAACAAGAGACCTTTCTTATGATGATGTCCCTATTTCTTTAGCAGATACCGTGTTTGTTAAACCGTGGCTTTCAGAAGAGAATTATACTGCTCTTGTCGAAGCAAAGAAAAAACAAATAATTTTTAGAAACCGCTAACGCTTTCTTGCATCTAGCTCCTGATTATCGGGAATATCAACCCCCCCTGCCCTCATACAATAATATAAGAAGTCCTTCAAACCCATTCCGTGCTTTTTAGCCTCAATTTCAAAGGATTTCTTTACAGGGATAGGGATATTTGTAAAAGATAGCTGTGTACGTGGCGCACGCCGTAAAGCCTCTTTTTTAGCACCGCTTACACTTGGTAGTCCCCTTGTATATTCCTCAATTATTGCATTATCAGGAACAGGTACGACCGTATCTTTTCCAAAAAGATTTATTTCAATTTTCTTTCCCATATTACACCCTCTTTTTTGTATTGATAGCATTTAGTATTTGCAGTTCAGCCATGACTTCTCGAGCGGCTGATAAAGCGTTACCTTTTGGTGCGCCACCTTCTGAAATCATTTCTTTAAGACCTGTACGGCTCCATAAAATAGCGTTAAGCCTTGGTATCTTATTATCATCAAAAGCTTTCCGTACATCATCGGTAATACGTGCCGTCTTATCAACGTCATTCATCACTATATAAGCTTTAATAGAGTGTTTCTGTTTATCACTCAAATTTTTGACATGTTGATAGGTTTTTAAAGCCCCTTGTGCGTCTGGTTCAGAGGCTTTGGAGGGGATAAGTACTAAATCAGCTTCACTGATAGCGTACATGGTCATAACTGACGAATAACCCGCTGTATCAATAAAAATAACATCATACGTTTCTTTTAATTGATTGAGAGTAGGCGTAAGTCTGGTGTCATCTAATTCAGTTAGAAAATCAATATTACTGCCATCTTTATCAGCCCATTTTGCCGTTGTTTGCTGTGGGTCTGTATCAACAATAATGACATTTAAACCATCATCATTCATGAGAGAAGCAAGAACCGCCAAAAGCGTCGATTTACCTGCACCGCCCTTTTCCTGTACCAATGAGATAACTTGAGCCATAAATTAGAATCCTTTTATTTTTAAGCCGTTTTTGATAGACATTTTACATATACCATAACAGATAACTAATAACAGTCAACAGATAACTCATAATAGATAACTGTTAT
>JADGEY010000162.1:0-1837 GCA_016744185.1 Emcibacteraceae bacterium
GCACTATACCCTTGATTTATGGTTTGAGAAGGTATACCGCAAGAGCTGTACCGGTTTTGCCCGGTTAATCCGTTATGCCGATGACTTCGTTGTCTGCTTTCGTTACAAGTCTGACGCGGTACGGTTCCGCGAGGAATTGGGCAAACGGTTGGGTAAATTTAGACTTGAGGTGGAACCAACAAAGACCAAGGTGATGGAGTTTGGGAGATTTGCCGTCCAGAATGCTAAAAGAAGAGGGGAAAAGGCTGCTACGTTTGATTTTTTGGGCCTGACTCACTATTGCGGTACAAGAAAGGATGGTAAAGGGTTTCGGATGAAACGGATAACAGCCCGTAAGAAGTTTATCGCCAAGCTGAAGATCTTCAAGGAATGGCTGAAGAAAGCCAGGACAATGAAGACCAAAGAACTTTGGGCAATAGCAAAAGCCAAATTAAGAGGCCATTATAACTACTACGGAGTAACCGACAACATGTGCGGTATACGGCGGTTTGGAAAAGCAGTTGAAAAGCTGCTGTTTAAATGGCTTAACCGTAGGGGTAAAAGAAACTGTCTCAATTGGGAAAAGTTCGAGAAAATGCTGAAGCGATTTCCTCTACCGAAACCACGGATCAGGGTTAGTATGTTTAACTTCTCAGTGAATTGACTATGTGAGGAGCCGTGTGCGTAAATAGCGCAAGCACGGTTCTGAGAGGGGCCGGCGCCAACTGTGGATGCAAGATAAGTAAATGTCATTTTCATGGGAGAGACCGGTCTACTCGACAATTCTTTGGAATTATGTAATTTGTCCCCAAATTCCTAATTTCACTTGATTATATTTTAAACATACAAAAATGGGGTCACATCTTGAATAGTGATTAGGTCACGTTAATCACTATTCAAGATGTGACCCCATTCCTTGTTTCAGAATTCCATCAAAAATTGGTATTGTGTCCCCGGAATTTCGGGTTTTTTTTAAAAAACTCTAACATCTTATAATTTCAGTGGATTGACTTGGTCCTACAAAATCACAAGCACTGCAATATGCCATATTTAAAAATTAACTTCCATTGTTTACCATCTTCACCTTCCATTTTAATATAACTATATTTATCTACGAAAGGCGCAATATACTCAAAGACTATACCATCATCACCCAATTTAGCCCCTTTTTTTATAATCTTTATTACATTACCCTGGTGGTCAATATACAGCACCCATCCACAACATAACATAGCTTCAAATAATGTTTCACACTTTAAAACTCTTTCGGGATCTATAAACAATAAGTATTCTCCCGTTTCAATATACTCTTCAGCCATTTTCTTAAGGGCTTGGAGAGCTTTTAAATGGTTTCGGTTTGATATAGTAAATTTAGTGTCTAATTGATTTGCGAGATACCCCATTAATACCCTCCTTTGCCATGTCTTATGAAAAAGTGAACAGAACAATTCTATAAAATCCGCAAACAACAAATCCACTCAAATTAATTCCAAATTCCAGGGAGGCTTTGTTTATCCATGCTTTTGCAGTTAATCATAATAGGCCTTATTCTGTCAATCGCTGCAAGGGTCCCAAAGCCATCGCCTAATTTGAATTCGGGGTTTGAATTCGGGGGACAGTATATGATTTGAGCTGAAAAAGGCAAGGTTCCCAAGCTGATAAAACAAGCAGAATGCTAAAATCAGTTTCTTTTTTATTTTTTTTCCAGATCCGATATCATAATACCGACCGTTTTGGAGAGTCTGGGGATATCCTCTTTACAGGTGTTGAAGATTTCTTCTGCATCAATATTGAAATAATCATGGACAACGATATTTCGCATCCCTTTTATTTCTGCCCAAGGGATGGCAGGATAATT
>JADGEY010000162.1:1845-3180 GCA_016744185.1 Emcibacteraceae bacterium
CTGCATCAATATTGAAATAATCATGGACAACGATATTTCGCATCCCTTTTATTTCTGCCCAAGGGATGGCAGGATAATCTTTTAAAAGGGATTGGTCTGTTAGCTTATCTATTTTTTTGACAAGTTCACCGATTACAATTAAAGGCATGCATAATAAATCGAGCTTTTCAACGCCTTTTGCAGAGTCAGTCAAATCGGAAACCGATTTCACAGACTGCATTCTTACCTGGATTTTGTTTAAGGCCTCTTGAAGTTTGTGTAATAAGTCGATTACTATTTCAAGGTCATACATAAATAACATCCCTTGAGATTCGTTCTTTCAAAAGAGGGTTTAAATCCCCCCTGTCGGCAACAACATCAACAGGCATGTCTAAATAATCTTCCAAGCTCATTTTCAGGCCTATCCTGTTTAATAGGTTGCGCTTTTTAAACTCAACAACAATATCGATATCGCTATCCTTTTTCACGGTTCCCCTGGCAACAGATCCGAAAAGACCCATTTTGACAACACCAAACTGTTCAGCCTGATTTTTTTTATATTCTTTTAGGAGGGTTATAATATGCTCTTTATTGATCATTTCAGTAATCCATATCAAAATTTTAAAGCAGATATAATTATAAGCGGTTACGTCGAGAACGTCAATTTAGATTTTTAACGATATGCTTTGTTTTCAAAAAACGTGAGAAAAATTTCTTAATTGTGGACGACGCCTAAAGCATCTGGTTTATCAGCAGTATACCACCATCGTTATCGTGCAGTTTGTATCGGCTCATCTCCTTGGGGATGAGCCTCTTGCTAAAACGCCTGATCCATGATAAGTAGCAGGACAAAAGTTTTCGTACATCAAGCAAATTTGATTTTATAGGCTACCGATTTAAGCTGGAACACCCTGTAGAATAAGGCTTTTAGGGAAGGGCCTATCCTTGAAACTTAGGGTTTGATCATAAAATCGGTCACTGTTACTACAAATAATGTAGGCATTGTTCTAAGTTATTGTTTATTCAATAAGTTGTTATCTACATTTTTTGGATGTCTAATTTTGAGCCCAAATATCAACCACGAGACTTATGTGCTGGAAGACTCTCATTGACCGGTTCAAACTGTCCCGCCTTAAGTCGGTAGCCGTGTTGTCGGACATCGCCACCGTCAAAGAAGGGTTTGAGGATTCGGACACCTGGGCCTCATTTAACGACAAACGGGCCGTTACCATTGCTGTTTACCGGGTGGGAAAACAGACCCCCACCCGGGTGGCTGCCGCTAGCAGGGAGATACTGAAAACCATTAATGCGGATCTGCCCGGGGGGATTCATTTAAACATTGTCAGTGATATGTCC
>JADGEY010000163.1:0-1123 GCA_016744185.1 Emcibacteraceae bacterium
TTGTAGTACACGTTCAAAATAATAAAAAAAATTCAAAAACGTTCAAAACATCAAAAATAATATATTAATCACATATCATATATATTTAACACAATTCTATGTAAAGATAAGATTGAATCAAAAGTTAGGAAAGCAAAGTTAGGATTTGTAAAGTTGGGATTGAATCCATGAATAATTGATTGAATATTCCAGAACAATTTGATCGAATGACTACATAATATTGTATAATCAAAGGCCTCCTATACTCTCGAAGATATAGGAGGCATTGATAATAACCAAAGTAAAAAAAATGCATTTTGTTGTGTTTTCAAGGTATCAAACATACAATTCCATTTTTCTATATAGCATATTTTCTTTTGTGCTATTTGTATTAATAGTTTTACATTAACTATTGTTATGTTTCTTTTTACATCTACATATATATTTACCTTGAAGGTAATTACTTTACCAGGTCGAGCTAACTCGGTATTGTTTCTTCCATCCAGTGCTGTCGCCTATCGTGATTTCGAGTTATTCGCCGTTGCATTCGTATTCCTAAATAAATTGTTCCATTGAGGTCTTCCTCTAGATCTTTTTCTATGCTGAGGCTTACATAGCAACACTGAGCTCACGCTCGCGTCCGCTATCAGTTCTCAAATAGTGTCCGGTAAAACGCATTATTTGTTTTCTGATTGCATTAGTCAACTTAGTAATTTTACCGTAGAGTGCATTGTTCGTTAGGTGCTCTTGCCATGATTTATTGAGTGCAGAATTGAGTATTCTTGCATAGGATCCGTTCAGTCTTTTTTCAAGGGTCTTAGTTAATGTCCATTACGTTGCTTCATAAATTAATATGGACTCCATAGTGGCTCTAAAGAAATTTATTTTGAGTTTATCTGACAAGTTCGATCTCCATATCTTGGTCATACAGTTTGTTGCTGCCCATGCTTGTGCAATGCTTACATTGATATCGCGTTTTGTTGATCCATTATAACTTCCAAGATATTTGAAATCATCTACTTTCTTGAGGATTATATTTTCTCTGTTAGTTTGATTATTATTTTCTTTATATTGAATGTCTTAAATACTGTCTTAATAGTTGATTGATGTTTTGCAGCGAGTCTGATGTGATGGCTATCGGCAT
>JADGEY010000163.1:1133-3024 GCA_016744185.1 Emcibacteraceae bacterium
TATATTGAATGTCTTAAATACTGTCTTAATAGTTGATTGATGTTTTGCAGCGAGTCTGATGTGATGGCTATCGGCATATACCATATATGTGATGTATGTTGTGCGATGTCTTCTGCTTTGTCTTTTTTTAGTGTGATACCAAGATTTACATTGCAATCTATTGATGATTTTAGCACTTGATCTAAATATATTGTGAAAAGAAAAGGTGCTAACGTGACACCTTGAAAGAATTTCGTGTTGCCTTCCTGAGAACGTACCATATATTTGTTATTCTTATACAGTATCATGATACCATCTATGGTTTCCGATGGTATTCCGTAGCTCTTTAGAATATGTTTCATTCTGATTCTGTCGAAGGAAGGTATTTGTCTTTTCAATCAGTCGTCTTATTGTCAGTATTTGACCAGTGGTTGATCGATTAGTTCGGAATCCATGTTGGTTTTTTTATTAGCAAGGGATCTAGTATTGGTCGTATCCGGTTTGGTAATATCATATTGTAAATTCCGGCTGATATTGGCGTTAGGCTAATCACTATGTAGTTTTTTAAAAATATATCCCCTTTTTTGGGAACGTTAGCAGACATCCTTCTCTCCATCATCGGATTGGTTCCTGAGTGTAAACTCGATTGCAACATTCGAGAAGAAGATCATGCATTTCAGGTAATTTCCATACTTCGGGATTTCAGGAAATTTCCATACTTGAATTTCAGCTAAACCTACCGGTTTTCCGTTACATGTGCTTTTGTGGCTTTAATAAGTTCATCGCTTGTAAATAGTCTCAGTTTTATGTTCGACTCTTGTTCATTTTCATCTGGAGCAATATGTATTGATGAAGATGTTTCATTACCGAGAAGTTCCTTAAAGTGGTCATGCCATATATATATACGGTCTTTGTCACTTTTTGCTTTGAGCCTTGCTCTATTCGAATTCTTACGTAAACTTATTTCTTTTAGAGTTTTTAATGATATTGCTGATTTCATGTTGACGACTGAATTTTCGATTTATTCAACCTTGTTGTGTACCTAATCACTTTGTTCTTTTTCGTTAATGAGTAGTGTTCGTGTTCCGAATTATTACTAATGTTTTCTGTAGTTAGTGATTATATCCATTTTCTCTGCTGCTGCATATAGCTTATCACGTTTGTTAAAAATATCTGTTGATTTCCATGGTAGATATTTTGATCTCTTTTGTTTTAGAGGAATGGTTTTATTAGCTGATTCTCTACATGCTTTTTTGAATATGAGAGTATTGTGAGAATACTGAATTAGAGTTTTCCCCGTAAATATCTCGGATTTCTTTATTTGATGAGGTGTATACCAGTCATATAGTTTATTGTTGCTAAGTTTCTTATTATTAGCTCGAAGACTGAGTTTAATGTTTTGGGACAATTACACGATTCGATGGATCGGGCATTATTTTTCCATTTTCTGTTGATGATGATGTAGTCAATTTGATAAAAAAAAAGTTGTTAACAACTTTTTTTTAGGTGATTTATGTATCCATTTTTGTCATGTTATTTTCTGGAATGTGTGTTTAAGCAGAACAGATTATTTGCTTATGAGTAATATCTGAGCATAATTCCATTTTGATTAACGATATTATGAAATGCATACTTGGAACCATCATATTGGCCTAGGTGAGCGTTGAAGTCACCTCCAATAATTAATACATTATGTTTTGGTATATTTTGTATCACTGAGCTAGGTTGAATAAAAAATATATGGTTTCATCTTCATCACTAACATTAGTTGGACTATAACATGACATAACTGTGATTGACGGATTTCCTTGAAAGTTTGCATACTCATGATCCGATCTGATATCATTTCAACATTGGTCTATATGCCTTGTGGGCTAGTAGGATTCCTACTCCTGTTGTAGCGGCATTATGT
>JADGEY010000164.1 GCA_016744185.1 Emcibacteraceae bacterium
TTAAACCAATTCGCTATTCTATTTGAAGGTAGAATAAAATTTTAAACAGCTACTTACACAAAAAATCTGACAGCTTCGCATTAAAAAATGGCTTTGGGCTAACATTTAGCCCTTTCTGGTATTCAGACTAGAAGTACCGTGCAGGATCTTGCCTATTTCCAAGAACACGTATTATCAAAATTTCACTCTCTATATTTTGATAATATATTGTATGTGATCGATATTCATATCGTAGTAGTTCTGATTTAATAAGGCTAATAAACAATCATGTAATCCATGAATATATTCTTAAGCGACATTCAAACCAAAGTTCAAGATTTAATATTCATAAATTCTATCGATTTCTTCATCAGCCTTAACGGTTAATTGGTAGTTAGCCGTTTTTCTTCAATCTACCTTCTACCCGTTTCATTATGCTTGGTACATATTCTTGACTACCACCACTATTTAAACCATCTTCAATTAAAGAAAATAACTCATTTTCTATAAATCTCTTATCTTGATCACGCCGTATCAAGTCTCTAAAATATTCACTGTCATTGCCATAGCGCCCAGAAGCTATTTGATTTTTCACCCACCCATTCATTGCATTAGGTATTGTTATTGTTATTGTTATTTGAGTCACTACCATAATATATCCTCTTATAAAGTATGCCTATAATATGATTATTAGCATACCCTTATGGTAAGGAAATGTCTATATATTTATAGAGTCTGGTGAATTTTAAAGAGGTTTTTTTCTTAATTCTTTTCGGTGTAAATAAAAGACCTGTTCGGCAAGACCATTAAACTGGGTGAGTCTTCTTTTGGCAAGGCTCCAAAAGCATTATAAAAAACACCTCCTCTTTTTTATAACTTTCCTAATAATTTTTTCCTTCCTTGAGGATTCATCAGGATTAAGGTTTAGAAAAGCGACTTGACGGAATTGGTAATCATCGATGTAGTTAGATGATATTACCCCAGCCCTTTAAACAAAAAAGCCAGATCATTAATCCAGCTTTTTAATTCTACATCATGCCCATTTCAAGGCGGGCGGCTTCGGACATCATGGACATGTCCCATGGGGGCTCAAAGGTTAGCTCTATGGTGGCTCGGCTTACATTTTCTACTAACCCTGCTTTAATTTCAACTTCGGCAGGCATGGATTCTGCTACGGGGCAATTTGGGGTGGTTAAGGTCATTACGATAAGAACGTTCGCAAAATTATCAACGTCAACTCTGTAAATCAGACCAAGTTCATAAATATTTACGGGGATTTCTGGGTCGTAAATTTCTTTAATTGTTGCAATCACATCCATTTTGATTTGCTGCTTCATAGCGCCTGAAATTTCTTTGCCTTTTTCCGCCTCATCTTCATCGTCAAAGCCCCCTTCTTTATCGTCACCCCCCCCCTCTTTATCATCAAAAAAAGCGGCTTCTTCTTCGATCTCATTATTTAAAAATCCATCTAAAAAATTTGTATCTTCTTCTTCGTTCATCATGAGAAAATCCTATTCACTTTGTGAAGGCCTTCTATCAGGCGGTCTATATCTTCTTTTGTTGTATAAAGCCCAAATGACGCACGTGCCATAGCAGGAACCTTCATAAAATCCATTACAGGCTGGGCGCAGTGATGACCCGCTCTGATGGAAATTCCGCTTTCGTCTAAGATCGTGCCGATATCATGGGGGTGGGCTTTATCCATGGTAAAAGATATGATCCCCGCTTGATGGTCTGCTGCGCCCCGCAAGACAAAGCCTTTGACCTCTGGTGTTTTGTTAAGTGCATAGCTTAAAAGCGACGCTTCATGAGCTTCTACCGCCTCTAGCCCTAAGCCTGTGACATATTCAAGAGCTGCTGCAAAGCCTATGCCGCCTGCAATATTGGGCGTTCCTGCTTCAAATTTAAAGGGTAGGTCATTATATTCAGTTTTTTCGAAGGTTACCGAACGGATCATATCACCGCCGCCGTGATAGGGCGGCATTTGAGACAAAAGCTCTTCACGGGCATAAAGAACCCCGACCCCCGTTGGACCGTAAATTTTATGAGCGGAAAACACGTAAAAATCTGCGCCAAGCTCCTGCACATCCACTTTCATATGGGGAGCAGCTTGGCAGCCATCGACAAGAACAAGCGCACCAACTTTATGAGCCGCTTTTATAATGTCTTTGATCGGCGTAATCGTGCCAAGCGCATTTGAAACATGAGTGATAGAGACAAGTTTTACTTTTTCACTTAACAGTTTTTCATATTCCTCAAAAAGAAAATTGCCTTTTTGGTCGATAGGAGCAACTTGAATAATAATATCCTTATCATCATCTGCCATTTGATCTTTAAGAAGCTGCCACGGCACAATATTGGAATGATGTTCCATACGGCTTAAGATAATCTCATCCCCTGCCTTAAGGAATTTTCGCCCCCAGCTTTGAGCAACTAGATTAATCGCTTCTGTTGCGCCCCGTACAAAAATGATTTCCTTTTCAGAGGCTGCACCAATAAATTTTTGGATCGTTTTGCGGGCATTCTCGTATTTTATCGTTCCTATTTGAGAAAGATAATAAACGCCCCGATGAATATTTGCATATTCTTCGCTATAGCAGCGAGATACTGCATCGATTACCGCCTGAGGTTTTTGCGCTGAAGCGGCTGTATCTAAAAAGATAAGCGGTTTGCCATTAATGTCTTTTTGAAAGATAGGAAAATCTTGGCGCACCCGCTCTACATCATAGAAATTTGACGTCATTTACACTTCTCCTTTCTCTTTTGTAATATCAGCCTGCTCTTTTGTAATATCGGCCTGTCTGATAAACCATGCTCCTGCAAGATCCATTAGTTTTTCTTTTAAGGGTAATATTTCAATATCTTCAAAAACCTCAGAAACAAACGCCCGTACAAGCAGAGCCTTCGCTTGCTCCTCATCAAGCCCGCGAGAGCGAAGATAGAACATCATATCCGCATCAATTTCACCCACCGTAGAGCCATGAGTACATTTAACGTCATCTGCATAAATCAAAAGCTCAGGCTTTGCGTTCGCTTCGG
>JADGEY010000165.1 GCA_016744185.1 Emcibacteraceae bacterium
GCATTACTCATGCCGTGTTCTCGACATAGCTCCGCAACTGCCCTACCGGATTCGGCTTGGTTTAAAATACTGATAATCTGACTGTCTGAATAACGTGACTTTTTCATGTAAAATCTCCTATATTATAATTACGAGAAAATTCTACTTATGAGTACCTTTATTTAATGGGGGGATTACCGTCCTATTAAAAAGAAAAAAGGAATGCAAATTTATATGCTATAGTTTTTAAAGAATTAAGAAAAAATCCTCTAAAATTCATCAGGATGTAATTTAATATGTGAGGAAAATTTATTTCTAAACGGTATATAGAATAGACGTTTTAGAGAAATATCTTATATTGACTGTGAATGATTGATGGTTCTATTTTAAGGATACCTAATGGTTGGAAAAGGGTGTTAACTTGAGTATTCGAAACTTATATGAGCAATATAATAGGCGTTTAGTAAATTTTTTGCGAGGTAAATTATCCAAAAATGAAGATCCACAAGATTTCGCACATGACGTTTTCGTTAGGCTTATTGAAATAGGTGAATTGCCGGAAGGAAAGCATCTTGAGAATTTGATATTCAAAATTGCACGAGCTAAGGTAATTGATGAATATCGTAAAAAAAATGTCAGAAAGATCTTTGCTCAGGAAGAATATAAAGAAGAAAATCAAATTGATGAAAAGCCGATTCAGGATAAAATTATGGAAAGCCGCCAAGAATGGGATAGGTTTAAAGAATGTCTATCATTGTTACCTCCTAGGTGCAGAGAGGTTTTTTTGCTTCAACGTTTCCACAATTACTCACAAAAAGAAATTGCTGCAAAACTTGGAATTTCAATAAGCGCAATAGAAAAAAATATGATTAGGGCCGTAAAAAAACTAAATGTGGGGTTTAAGAGAAAACCATGACTAAAAAAATTAAGATTACTATGGATCATAATCAAGTCGAAGCCGATGCTATTGCTTGGCATACAAAAATTCATCATGAGAAATTGACGATTGATGAGATTATTGATTTTGAAAATTGGCTCAACAAAGATGCAAAACATCGTCAATATTATGAGCAAATAAAACAATTATATCGTAACACAGAGCTTTTTGTATCTGATCCTGTTTGCAAAGAAGATTTAACAAATATATTATCTGGTGGAATTAAAAATAAACAGCGAAAGAAAACTATTTTTAGTGTTTTGAAAAAATATATCAAAAACAACATAAAATTAATATTTATTGAAGGAACTATTGCTGCTGCAGCTTTTATTGGGCTGTTTTTTATATTTCAGTCTCAGAATGCTTTAAAAACAGATTTATATTTGACTGAAGTTGCAGAAGAGGCAACAATAATTTTAAAGGACGGTAGCAAAATTATTCTAAATACAGATACACATGTAGAGGTCACATTTTCGCAAAAAACAAGATCGGTTAATCTTATTCAGGGGCAGGCTTATTTTAAGGTAGCTAAAGATCCATTAAGACCGTTCATTGTAAAGTTTTATAAAGGGCAAATAACAGCTTTAGGAACAGAATTTGACATATATCTTCAACCCAGTCAGGTTCAAGTTACTTTATTAGAGGGGGCTGTGAAATTAGAGCATAGTAAAAGCATGGAAAATATTAATCGAAAAGTAAAGCTTTCAGATCAATATGTTCGTGTCATCGCAGTACAGGGAAAAAAGGCTATTCGTGTAGAAATGCGAGAAGAGTATTTAGGGGGCAATTCTTATGTCTCTGAAAAAGACGCTACAGCTTGGAAAACAGGCAGTATAATCTTTGATAGTGAACCCCTCAGCAATATTATAAAAGAAATAAACCGCTATTCAAAAAACAAGATTTCTTTAGAAGATAAAGACATGGCTAATATTAAAATTAGTGGTCATTTTTCAACCAATGCAATGGAAACAGTAAAAATGTTGGAAGAGTATCTAGAACTCATTTCTCATCAAGATTCTAAGGGAAACATTCAATTAAAATTACGCAAAAATATTAAAAACAAATAATGTGAGGATTTCCTCTACCCAAACGGCTCTCTTAATACAGCTTGAGTTTTCTTAAGTATCATATAAAAAAAGGAGCCGTACAATGGGAGGTCATAAAAAATTGACGAAAGAAAAAAAGAATCAAAATTTTAGAGGTAAAAATTTAAATAAAATCATTATGGGAACATTAAGTTCCATTGCCCTGCTCACCACGAGTAGTGTCACAGTTCAGGCTCAGACAAATACTATAAATCAAGAACAACAAGATTTGGGGTTTGTTCTAAGTGACTTTGCTAAAAAACATAATCTTCGCATTCTTTTTAAATCTGATCTGGTTTCAGGTAAAAAAGCAAAGAATATTACTGGAAACTATTCTCCTGATGAATATTTGGAGAGGCTTCTTGCGGGGACGGGATTGGATTATCTTAGAGTTAAAAAACATAGTATCTACATATTTGATGAAAAAACTTTAGCAGCACGAAGGGGGTATAAAGCCCTTAAATTAAAAAATAATAAGGATCACGAAAAGAGTCTTACTGTTCTAAATAATAAAGAAAACGAGGAAGATGAAAATTACGATGAGCCTGCCACAATAGAGGAAATAACTGTTACAGGTTCTCGCCTAAGGCGGAATTCTTATAGTTCTGTTGATATTCTACGTACTATTGAGATGGATAATCCAAATACGCCAGGTTTTATTGATGCGGCTGATTTTATTCAAAAATCTACTATTAGTGCTGGAAAGCAACAAAATACAACGGCGGCGGCTGGAGGCAGCGGAATTTCTGGGGGTAGTTCTGGGTCTAAGGGTGTAAATTTAAGGGGTTTAGGTCAAAATAATACATTGGTATTAGTCAATGGGCGATCTGTTCCTTCTGGAGGTATTGGAGCAACGGGAGCTATTTTGACAGACCTTTCTACGCTACCATCAGCCATTTTAAAAAATATCGAAATATTAACGCAAGGGGCATCATCTATTTACGGCTCGGAAGCGGTTGCAGGTGCTGTAAATTATGTGACAGACGAAAACCTAGATGGCCTAAAGC
>JADGEY010000166.1 GCA_016744185.1 Emcibacteraceae bacterium
TATCTATAGATATAAATCCCAATTTCAGATACTGAGATTGGGATTTTTCAATATCTATTTTCATCCTTAATCTGGTTCATTCGTTATAGTAGAAAATATTTGCTGATTTTGTATGAGTAAAAAGTCCTCGCAACTCGTTTTTATTCATTTCCCGTGGGGAAAACGTTCTCGCAACTCGTTTTTGTTCATTTCCCATGGGCAAAACGTTCTCGCAGCTCGTTTTTGTTCATTTCCCGTGGGCAAAACGTTCTCGCAACTCGTTTTTGTTCATTTCCCGTGGGCAAAACGTTCTCGCAACTCGTTTTTATTCATTTCCCATGGGAAAAACGTTCTCACTGCAAATACGTGTCCAATAATCACCTTTTATAAGAACGAAATCTCCCTTTAAAAGGGAGGTTTTAACATACTTAGTCTTAGTCAGCCAATATTCTACTCACATTTAATTGCTTCTACCGGATTCAATTTAGCAGCTCGATAGGATTGTATTAAAACGGTGATACTAACGACCAATACCGCAATCAGGAATGCTATGGCAAAAAACCACCACTGTATTTCAACTCTAACGGCGTAATTGCTTAACCATTCGGACATAGCATAAACTGTTATGGGTATTGAAATAAGAGTCGCAACAATCACATAAATAACATTTACTCTTAAAAACGAATATATAATAGTAGAACTAGAACACCCCATAACCTTTTTAATACCAATCTCTTTTGTACGAGTTTGTGCTATAAATAACGTTAATCCAAATAAGCCAAACGAAGCTATCATCATGGTAAATAAGGCTGAAATGGTAACAACTGTACTCATATTTTTTTCCTCAGAATACAAATCCTTAATTGTTTCTTCAATTTTGGTATAAGTGAAAGTTTTATCTTTACAGATAGTCTTCCATGAATTCTTAATTTTAGGCAAAAGCACATCAAGAGTACCTTCCTTATAGTGAACTGCGATTTGTCTGAGATGTTTTTCGCTTATTGTAATCATTAATGGCGGTGTCTCGGAATGGAAAGAATGAAGATTAAAATCTTTTACAACGCCGATAATATCGTAATCAGAAGCCATCTGTTTGCCAACAGGAGCCTCAATCCCAAACTGCTTTACTGCGGTCTCATTCAGGATACAAGCCTTTTTCGAATCGCTTCCAAATTCACGAGAAAAATACCGTCCCGATTGTAACTGAACCCCCATCGTTTGCAAAAAATCAAAGTCGACTGCCATACCTTCCACTTTCACTTGCCTATCCGTTTCCTGAAAATGAGGCATCATCATCACCATAGAAGAAGCCACAGGCAAGCAACTCATTGATCCTGCTGCATCGATCACATTGGGATTGGCTTTTATTGCATTCAATAAAGGCTTATAAACTGTTTTATCTTTTAAATTAATGAGCAATACATTTGTGTTATTAAAGCCCGGATTTTTCTTTATAGCGTATTGATACTGCGATCGTATAGTAAAAGCCGATGCCAAAAAGAAACAGAAAATAACCAACTGTAGAACAATAAGAGATGAACGAAAGATATGCTTCTTCCTACCCGTGAAATTCTGAGATTTCAGAATACTTACCACCTTTAATCTTGATAAGCCAAGTGAAGTATACAAACCTGATGCAAATCCTATGACGATAGTTAAAGAGAGATATATCAATAAATAGGAAACAATATTTGATTTTATAATTGATAAATTCACACCAAACAGCTCTCTTGCATAAGGTAAAGCAATAAACATGAGAAGTATAGCAAATGGCAAAACAAGGCTGGTCAACAAAACAGATTCAGCCAGAAATTGATATTTGATTTGTTCGTTCCTTGCACCAAAAGTTTTTCTAACGCCTATTTCTTTAGCCCTTCGAGACGAGACTGCTGTCGAGAGTATGATATAATTGAATGCTGCAACCAAAATGATTAATAAAGCAATAGCTGAAAATAGTTTGAGTGTACTCAGGTTACCTGTCATTCCTGAATTATTAATATCAGCTGAGCCAAGGTAAACATCAGCCATAGGTTGCAAAGAATAATCATCCTTAGCTTCCGATCCCATATGTTTCGTCACTAAGCTCTTAATCTGGCTGTTTACTGAATTTAGATCACTACATTCAACAAGTTGTACCCATGTTCTCCAAAATTCATGTTTCCAACTCTTATCAACATCATCAATTTCGAATGCTTTGTTTAAAGGATCAAAAGTCCAATGACTGTTTACAAAACATTCTGCTTTAAACGTAGAATTCTCAGGTATATCTTCAAAAACGGCCTTTACGGTTAAGACTTCTTCCCTTTTATTAATTGTCGCTGTAATTTGTTTTCCAACGACATTGACATCAGAAAATAATTTCTCAGCTAAATTTCTGGATAAACATATGGCATGCTCATCTTTAAGCAAATTCCCTGCATTGGGACCATATAATAAAGGCAGTGTAAAAACATTAAACACATCGGAATTAGTGGCGACTGCACGTCTAATTCTGAGATCTTCTTCCTTATGCTTAATATTAAAACCTCTGAGATTACGAAAATTAATCGCTTTTACCACTTGTGGTAACTCATCCTTTAAAGTAGAAGCTAAAATATACGGTGATCCTGCCCAGCTACTTTTAAATTCCTTTTTATAATTTATAACTCGATAAACTGAATCCTTATTCTTATGGCAAGAATTATAAGAGAGTTCATTAATAACAAAGAGTAGAATAATAAAAGAGACAGCCAAGGCTATAGAAAGCCCCAATATATTAATACTCGTGAAAACAAAGTTTTGTTTTAGATTTTGAAATGCTGTTTTTAAATAATTTCTAAACATACATGTTTATTAGATTAATAATATTCAAAATAGATATAGAATGAGCATTCGACTTCAAACAATTACCTATACTCTAATGATTAACAGCATTTTACATTTCAATTAGTAAGACCTGCAACCAATATTCAATACTATAAATATAGTAGAT
>JADGEY010000167.1 GCA_016744185.1 Emcibacteraceae bacterium
CTAAAATGTTGTCCTATTCTACATGAAAAGTTTGTTGGAGGGAGAAGGATGGGAGGGAGGGAGGGAGGGAGGGAGGGAGGGAGAGAGATGGTCACGTTTGTCACATATATGTAGAAACAATGCTTTTTAATTTTATTAAAAGATACAAAATTACTTTGCAATAATACATATACTTAAGAATCGAATGTATCACTTATTTTTAATAACTCAAATGAATCAACTCATGCAGCGAAAAAACTGAGAAAAAGACCCATAAAATAAAGAACTTAATCTATTTTTTAAAACCGCTATATGAAATGAAAAATACCAAGATCACAAACGACTCGTTCCTAAAGATAAAAACGCCCAATATTAAAAATAAAAATATTAAGCCTTTTCACTCTATATATAGCCCTTCAAAGAAAGCCCTATCCAGCGGTAATATATTTCTTTAAAGCATCAGCTTCTGCTTGCGTTTCAGCCATGCGTTCTTTAACCACATCACCGATTGAAATCATGCCAACAAGATTGCCTTCTTCCACGACGGGAAGATGGCGAATGCGGCGTTCGGTCATGGTCGTCATCACTTCTTTGATACTATCGGTTAAAGCGCAAGTATACACCCCCTGCGTCATATAATCTGATGCCGTCTTAGACAGAACAGCTTTGCCTTTTTTTCCAATAGCATTTATAATATCTCTTTCAGAAAGAACCCCACACATTTTATCTGAGGTATCGCTAATGACAACAACTCCGATTTTATTCTCCCGAAGAACTTTTGCCGTTTCTTCTAAAGTTAAACTAGGTTTAATTGAAATAACATCACGCCCTTTACGTTCTAAGATATTTTTAACCAGCACTGTAATTCTCCCATTGATAAATATATTTGTCTTTGCAGAGTATCATAAAATAACTTTAATATTAAGCTATCATTACCGAGTTTTTTTAAGCTCGCCTCATTAATCTTATAAAAGGTCTTGTTTTTGCCTTAAAAAACCCTCACAAAAGACTTATGACAGAAAATAGATCATTTATATTTAAAAACTATTACTATGATGAAGCATCTGGCGTTTTATCGCTTGAGTATGCCTATGCTAAGGGTGAGGATTTTACAGAAACAATAGCTTTTCCGAAGGCTAAGAAGAATTTATCGCCTGATGAAAAGGCGGCTTTGGATCGATGTTTTAAACAGCTCCATCTTGCCGCAGGCATCAGTTATTATAAAGCATATTGCTCGCCCCACATCATTATTGAAACGCAGAAGCTTTGCCCTGCTGAAGCTGAATTTTTTAATAAGCTATATTTACATGGGCTTGGTGAGTTTGCTGTTAAAAATGATCTCGATCTTCGGGAGGTTATAAGGTTTCCCATAGAAGAGCTAAAAGATTACCCTGCTCATGACCTTAAACTTAAAATAGGGCATATTGTCCCTATTGGCGGCGGAAAAGATTCTATTGTTTCATTGGAAGCTTTAAAACTTGCAGGGAAAAACATTAAACTTTTTGCGGTTAAGGCGAGCCGCCCTATTACAGAAGTTATGGATAAGTCCCATGTAAAGGAGCGTATTTTAATTGAGCGACAGCTTGACCCAAAATTATTTGAGCTTAATCATAAAGATGCAATGAATGGGCATGTTCCGATTACGGGGATATTATCTTTTATTATGGCGGCAAGTTCTATTCTTTATGGTTTTGATACCGCTGTTATGTCTAATGAAAAATCTGCCAATGAAGGAAATATGACCCAAAACGGGCTTGATATTAATCACCAATATAGTAAATCCCTTGAATTTGAAGAAGATTTTGCTAATTTTATGCATCATCATGTTCTTGAGAACTTTCGTTATTTTTCTCTTTTAAGACCGCTTTCTGAGATTGGTATTGCCGCGCTCTTTTCCTGCTACCCTCAGTATTTTGATGTTTTTAAGAGCTGTAATCGGAACTTTCATATTAATGAAAAGGCACGGGAATATGGTTGGTGCTGTAAATGCCCTAAATGCCAATTTGTGTTTTTGGCTCTTGCGCCTTTTATGGAAAAATCGAGGCTTCTTGAAATATTTGGGCAAAATCTTCTTGATGATATGACGCAGGAAAATGGCTTTAGAGAGCTGCTGGGGCTTAAAGGACATAAACCATTTGAATGTGTGGGTGAGACCCAAGAATGCCGCCTCATAATAAGCAGCCTTGCGCTTATGCCTAACTGGCAAAATGACATTTTAATTCTTAAGCTTAGCCAAGAGTTGCCGCCCAGCGGGCTGCCCCGTCATGCGCTTTATAAAGCGGCTCTGACGATGAATGAAGATCATATTCTAACGCCTGAATATTGGGATATTTTGCAGGATTTAATTGATGTATGACCGCTTCATTCAGAGATATTCCAAACGTAAAATTGCCATCTGGGGGCTAGGGAAAGAAGGGCTTTGTGCTTTTAAGTTTTTCCGTAAGCACCTGCCCCATAAACATATTATCCTAACTGCACCCTCCATGCCAGAAGAGCTTTCTTTAGATGAATATAGCGAATTTATAAAAGAAGATAAATTTTTTAAAAGTCAAACCGACAATATTGATGTCATTATAAAATCCCCTGGAATTAGCCTCTATTGCGATAACGCACTCTTCACCAAGGAAAAAAATATTGAGATCACTTCTGGGACAAATATTTTCTATAATCTTCCCCATAAAACAAAAACAATCGCTATCACGGGAAGTAATGGAAAAAGCACTGCCTGTAGCCTGCTTTATCATATCTTAAAATCGCTTGGTTATTCTGTAGAGCTTGGCGGAAATATTGGAACTGCCCTGCTGGATTTAACGGGGGAGGCTGAATTTACCATTACCGAGATTTCCAGTTATCAGACTGCTGATTTTAGGGGGAAAGCCGACCTTGCTGTCTTGCTCAATCTATTCCC
>JADGEY010000168.1 GCA_016744185.1 Emcibacteraceae bacterium
TCTATTTTAAGAAAAGAAGATACTAAAATCGTCACCTTAACCTAAAGAAACGTTAACAATTAATGATTCTGCCCTGACCCTAACATAACTGTTGTTGATTTAGAAAGAGAAATTCTGTATTCTTTAGCATTCACCCCCCCTTAGGCCCAGCCCTGCTAAAGCTATATCTCAAAATCCATGATAACCGCTGCATGGTCTGATGGTTTTTCCCAGCCTCTAGATTCCCTATCCACATGCAGATATTTATATGACCCTCTAAGCGCGGGGCTTGACCAAATATGATCAAGGCGGCGGCCCTTGTCGGCACTTTCCCAATCTTTTGATCGATACGACCACCAGCTATAAAGCTTTTCATCATGCGGGATAAATTCTCTCATGCAGTCTGTCCAATCATGGGCTTCCTGCATTTTCTTTAGCATTTCAACTTCTAACGGAGTGTGAGAGATCACTTTCAAAAGCTTTTTATGAGACCACACATCTTCTTCCTGCGGCGCAATATTAAAATCACCGACAATAATATGTTTACTTGTCTTAGGCAGTTTTTTGCCCCAAGCGGTAATCTCTTTTAAAAACTGTAATTTATGAGCAAATTTTTCATTTTCTTCTGGATTAGGCACATCGCCGCCCGCGGGGATATAAAAATTATGAAGCGATATTCCAGACTCTAGCTTTACTGAAATATGGCGGGTATCCCCCTTAGCGCACCAATCAATATGAGAAATATCTGTAAAAGGAATGCGGCTCATAATCGCTACGCCATTATAGCTTTTCTGCCCCCGAAAAGCCTGATAGATAAAACCTTGATCTGTAAAAAATTGATGAGGAAATTCATGATCCTGAACCTTCGTTTCTTGAAAGCAAATAATATCAGGGCAGTGGTTTTTCATAAAACGTTCAATATGATGAAGCCGAATACGAACCGAATTAATATTCCATGTGACCAAACGGATTTTTGTCATTTTATCGCCTTGTTTTTAAAAAATTTTAGAAAATATTATAGGTACTGCCCATAAGATCAAGGGGCCAATATCCTGTTTCATACATTCGGTATTTTAGGGCAAAAGGATGGTCTTCTTCTGCATCCGCTGCAATTACCAGCGCCGCTTGATAGCATGTTTTAACCGCCATTCCCGTGCCTGCCCGCAGCAAATCATCATCTTCAATGCCAAATCTTGCCGCCGCCGTCATAATCCCCTCCATGACATGCTCCGATGCTTTGGCAGAGATCGAGGTGAGGGCAACTTCTAAGAATTGCTCATCAACAATATCTATCGCTTGATCCATAAGCGAACACATGAGCTGCTCTTCCGTTTCCCAAGAAGGGCTGTTCCAGCCCCCTGTTTCCATTGATGCCATGGCTTCTTCCCAGCTTCTAACAGAGGCGACATGTGCTTCTGGAAAGCCTAACGCCAAAATATAATCCTCCGCCGCACGGCGTGCTTCTGGCGTTAAAGGCATTCCAATACGGTAAAACCAATCGGTGCGGGGGATAATCTGGGCAAATTTACCGACCAATTCTAATGTGGGGTAAAGTGCGAAAACATCTCTATCCTCTTCTTCAACGCCGCCTTCTATAATATCATTATCATTCATCATTAAAGCCCTTTCATATTCGCAAGATATGATTGATACTGTTCCTGCTTCTGAGGATTAGACCAGTTTTCTAACCTTGTCAAAGAGGCTTTTAAAGAATAAGGCGTTTCTGGAAGGAAATAAAAAAAATCAGCCTTTAATTATAAAGGCTGATTTTCACAAAATTTATTCACTTTACTTATGAAAATAATCAAGAAGATTTACGGTATTTACGAGAAACAAAAACCCCGAACAACCCTATAAACATTAAAGATAGCGCACTTGGAGCAGCAACCGTATAAGCATCTACACTTACATTTGCCAGCCCAAAATACCTTGCTCCTTCTGACCGAGGGTCTGTATTATTCATAAAAAACTTAATTGTTAAATCAGAGCCTGTATGCATAATATTTGAAAGCACCCCTAACCGGCGCATATCATATGCACTATCATAAGCAGAGCCTTCCATAATTTGCCCTGGCGTGCCTAACATTAAAGCATCATCAACCGTTTGATCACCACTACTCCCAGATGCATGAAATGTTTCTGAAAATATGCTCTGCCCATCAACAGTGATATTAAGTAAATCGCCAGAAGCCCCTGATCCCCCTATCCAATTATCAATAATTGCAAGTAAAAATTTAATATCTATTCTATCATGATATGCAAGATCTGAAAATCGAATTGTATAAGATTTACTGACAAGAGTCATAATTGGATCAAACCCCATCCCCATAAAACCTTCAGTAAAACGATAACGATCGCCTGAATTTTTTCTTTTATCCGTTTTCTCAGTTATAATCGCACATTGACTTCCGTTCTTACACCCTGAAGCCAAACCACTTGGGCTGCTTTTATATATTAAGCCTGCTTCTGCTTGTTGCAACATAGGTGTGATAAAAGACAAAATTATAATTATTCCACGCATATACTTATTCATTTTAACTTCCCGCCTTATCCTTAAGCTTTATTGCCCTAATAATTTTTGCTTTTTAAGTATTTTTATATATCTCAACACTTAAAATTAACTATTAAAATATATATGCAACAATAAGACCAGTTAAGGTAAAATCCTTTTATTTCATAAATTAACAAGAAATTTCTTATATTATAAAGCCCTGATTATGTAAGGAATATTTACATAATATAGCTTGACGACTTTATTTTGATTCAAAATTGATGGTTTCTGAATAGTTCCATAATTGAACAGTTATTTCTGCG
>JADGEY010000169.1:0-1248 GCA_016744185.1 Emcibacteraceae bacterium
ATTTGATACTAAGTCAATGCTTCATACGATTGATCTTGTGAAACAGCAGAATAAGGCTTTCTCAATTATTTTAACTTTCGTGCCACCAGTAGGGCGAGAGATTGAAGATGCTATTGATATGGCAATTGGAATATCAGCTGATATATGCCCCGTGCTGATTGGTAATAGAAAAGATTACTTTAGAGCGCAATCAACGGGACTGGCCGTTCAAGAGTATAATATGAACTGTAAGGCTGCATTAGAAATAAATAACCTATATGGCTTTGTTCAAGAAAAATTATTTAAGATAGGAGAAGTGAAATGACAAATTCTTTACAGGCAGTATTAAATGCGAAAAAGGCTGAAAAACCTAATCGTAATGATAAAAATTTTACCCAAAAAGATCACCCTAGTAGGGCAAGTAAGGTAATGATTGGAGGGCACTTTAGTAAAGAGGTTGCCAGACAGCTTAAAATGCTAGCTATTGAAGGAGATACTACCAATCAAAAATTACTAGAGGAAGCCCTCAATTTACTATTTATAAAAAAAGGGAAAAGGAAGTTTTAACGCACCATGATACAATAGATATACCCGTATAGAAGGTATATTTGTATAGGGGTATATCTAGCATATATATTGATTAATCATTTCATCATATTTATTTGAATTTAACTTTATTTTGAAAAGCTTGTGGATTTTGTTTAATATACTATGGTTAACCTATAATAATATAAAAAAAGGGAATGGGTTTGAAGGATCTTCGCGACCACCAGTATGTTATTTATGCAAGATTTTCTAGTCATTTGCAAAAAGCCAGATCAATAAGAGACCAGGTTGATCTTGCTAAAGATTATATTAAAAAACATGATGGACAAATAAAGAATATTTTCACAGATGAAGCTAAAAGTGGTAAAACGCTTATGGCACGGACAGGTATATTAAAGCTTTTAGAAACAGTAAAACAAGGTGGTGTTAATACTGTTATTTGTGAATCTTTAGATCGTCTTTCCCGAGATCAAGAAGATATTGCTAAAATATATAAAACCTTGAGTTTTTACAATGTAGTTTTATATACTTTGGGGGAGGGTAAAATTGATGAATTGCATATTGGATTAAAAGGAACAATGAACGCACTTTTTTTAAAAGACCTCGCGCAGAAAACAAAACGTGGGCAAATAGGTAAAGTCCGGGAAGGCTTCGCGGCGGGAAACACTTCTTACGGATATCGTGTAAAAAAAGAATATGATAAAGAGGGGGAAGTGATTAGAG
>JADGEY010000169.1:1258-2680 GCA_016744185.1 Emcibacteraceae bacterium
TGATTAGAGGGCTGCGTGAAATTGTTCCTGAAGAAGCTAAAATTGTTATTCGGATTTTTGAAGAATATGCAGATGGTTTTAATGGACGGCAAATTACGCGAAGATTAAACGCTGATAAAGTACCAGGCCCCAGAGGCAATGAATGGACGCAATCAACGATTAATGGAAATCGTAAAAGACGTAATGGAGTTTTAAACAATGAACTTTACGCTGGCTATCTTATCTATAATCGTCAAACTTTTAAAGTTGATCCCGATACAGGTAAGCGCCGGTCTTTTTTGAACTCACCAGATCAATGGGAGGTTTTTGAAAAACCAGACTTAGCAATAGTGCCGCAAAATTTATGGGAAAAAGTACAAAATATGCGGCGCGGCCCTGTGAATCCTGCTGTAATAAACCCAGGGCCTATTCCTTATGCAAGGCCAGCGACACGGCCCTTAACAGGTAAAATTAAATGCGGTGAATGTGGGGGAACTGTCGCAATGTTAATGGGGATGAGGTACTCGTGCGTTCGCGCCCGAGAAAGAGGATCCTGTGAAAATAATCGCGGAATGGGTACTCGACATATGGAAAAATTGGTTATTCGAAAATTAAAAGCAGATTTGATAATTTTAAAATCTGATAAATCTTGGCTTACAAATATGGATTATTTAAAAGAAAGAGAAGATAAAATAATTCAAGAATTGAAACTTGAATTATATAAACTGAAACCAAAAATTACACGGATTGTGGAAGCCATTGCCGATGGGTTTGATACTGCTGAAATGCGCTCAAAGTTATTACTCTTAGATCAACGTAAAAAACGGATTAAAGAAAGGATATCTAACTCAAAGATCCCTGATTTAAAATTTTCTCATAAAGAAACATTTCTTAAATTGGTTGAAGTTTTTGAATGGATTGAAAAAGGTTTAGAGAAAAAAGAAACATCCCCCGAAATTGTCAAAGCGTTGAACTCGATAGTTGATAATATTACAATGACCCCTAGATACAATAAACAGGTCGGGACAAATATATCAATTACACCTGCATGGACAATGATAATGGATCTAATTATTGAACGATTAAAGTAAAAATATTAGAGTTGCGAAAAATATCATCATTTCTTCCTTTAGATTTAATAATAAGAAGTATCTTATTTATAGCAAGGTAAATAAATTTACCTTGGTGTGCTGGTTATTTTCTTTTTTAAACATGTTTTTGTCTTAATGATAACTGTCACAATCTTTATGTAGTTGTATTGAAGGAGCTATGCTCCTACTTTTATATATTATTAAGAAAAGATCAAAGGAGTGGCTGCGCCACGCTCTAAGGGGTGTTGCATGGACAAATAAAGCGGCGAAAAATCTTATAATTTAGAGAACCTAAAGAAGCAACCCTGCAAGCAGGGTTCTCCAGTCGTGCCTCCTTACGATCAAAGATGCG
>JADGEY010000016.1 GCA_016744185.1 Emcibacteraceae bacterium
CGGCGATGATCATAATATAGCTTTGAATAACCGTGTCCCCTGCTGCTCGCATTGCGCCCATTGCGACCATGGGGACGAGAACAAAGATAGTGCTGAAATACCAAATATGCATATATTCATGGATATGAGTCATAATCGCAGGCTCTGCGCCCATCATGGTAAAAAGAGGCTCAATCGTTAAAAGCCCAGCGGCAGAAAAGATAACAGACATGATAATGGTCAGAATAATGCTGTTGGTTGTATATTCTCTGATAGATTTATGATCCTTTGCACCAAAAACAGGGGCAAGGATCGCCGTTGTTCCTGCGCTAAGCCCGATAGAGGCAGAAAAAATTACCATCATGATAGGGGATATAAAACCGATAGCAGCAAGCTCGTCCCCGCCAAGCTGTCCTAAAAAATAAGTATCTATAAGAGCAAATGCCATAGAGCTAAAAATCCCAATTGTCATCGGAATCGCCATGCGGATTAGATGCTTATGAATTGACCCTTTTGTAAGATCATTATGGGTCTTCTGTAGATTATGAGCAGCATATTTTGACATAAAGCGGATACTTATTAAATTCAGTAAAGCTTTGAAATGGGCTTTTAGGACGCATCTGTCAAGGAAATGTTATTTTGCGCCCATAAGATAAAGAGGGGCATATTCATCATAAGGATTTGTAGAGGCGCTGTTAAGCTGGACTTTGTGAGACTCTAAAAATATTTTTCCTTTATCGGCAATGATCTTTAAAAAAACTAAAAATAAAGCTCGGGTTTCTTCTAAATGGTCGGGCTTATGTATGGCTGCAAGCATAATATCTGCATATTCCATATTGCCAGACTGGTAATGGCTTAACATATTCAAAATGGTTAGCTCATCAGGGCTAATATGGCTGCTTAACGGGCAGCGAATATCTATATTTCTCTTTGCGTAGCAGCTTAAGGAAGATAAGACACGGCTTAGGTCAAGAGCGGCTATCCCCACTTTATAATAATCATAGGCGTGGTAGATTTCTTTGAAAACGCAGCGGCGTTTGATGAGCCCCATTACCCAAGTCCGAAGGGACCATAAAATAAGCTGTTCAGTAGATTTAAGCTCGCAGGTCGTAATATGTATCTGTTTCGGATCTAAGTAAATGAGGCTCATGATTTCTATCGCTGGTTAATATTTAATGCTATTAATAATTATTATTAATTAATCTTTTTGTAAAGTCTTTTTTTATATTTTTATATATTCTATATTTTTAGGCATGGTTAAGGTATAAATAAGCAGAAGAATAAGACCATATCTTACAGGAAATTATAATGATTGTTGTTACATCACCTGCTAAAAAATTAGATTACGCCCATGATGAAGCCTATGCTTTGGTTACTATAGCGGACCATTTGGCTGATAGTGCTATTTTAATTGAGGAAGCTAAAAAACTAAGCCGAGATGATATTGCAAAAATGATGAAGCTCAGCGATAAGCTGGCTGATTTAAATTATAACCGCTACCGTGCTTTTAAAACGCCCTTTGACCAAGGGAATGCTCGCCCCGCAGCTTTTGCCTTTAAGGGGGATACTTTTCGGGGGCTTGATATTCAAAGCTTAAGCCAAGATGATCTGGTTTTTGCTCAAAAGAAATACCGTATTCTTTCAGGTCTTTATGGCCTGCTCCGTCCGCTTGATTTAATGCAGGCTTACCGTTTGGAAATGGGAATGAAACTTGCCAATGAACGGGGTAAAAATCTTTATGAATTTTGGGGAGATATTTTAACAGATTCTCTGTCTGAAATTATGAAAGAAAATGATACGGAGATTTTAATTAACTGCGCTTCAAATGAATATTTTAAAGCGGTAAAGCCTGCTAAATTAAAAGGGCGCATCATTACACCTGTCTTTAAGCAAGTTAAAGAGGGCAATGCTAAAATGATTGCTATTTACGCCAAACTTGCGAGGGGAATGATGACAAGATTCATCATTAAAAACCGCATAACGCAGGGAGCTGATTTAAAGGATTTTGATCTGGAAGGCTATCAATACCAGCCCTCTTTATCAGATGAAAACCATATGGAATTTCATAAGGTTTTGGTGCCATAACATATGGAATTTCATAAAGTTTTGGTGCCATAAAATGACTGATGATTTATTGAGCCTCCTTACGCCTGCATCTGAATTTACGCCCAGTTTTTTTATTGTTGCTGTTTTTGCCGTTCTTCTTATTGGAATATCTAAAGGAGGATTTGCGGGCAGCTTTGTAGTGCTTGCTGTGCCTTTATTATCTGTTTTTATTGATCCAAGGCAGGCGGCTGGAATTTTGCTGCCCCTCTTAATTGTAATGGATTTTTTTGCGGTAAAGGAGTACCGTCATGATGCTGATGAAATTGCTCTTAAAAGCCTTCTGATAGGAGCGGTGGTTGGGATTACTATTGGTGGGCTTACCTTTTACTTAATGAATTCAGACCGAGTACGCATCGTTGTGGGCGCTCTTTCTCTTTATTTTGTTGGTCATTATCTTTATGTAAAGTTTTTGCAAAAGAAAATTTCTGTCCCCAAAAAGCATAATTACTTTAAGGGCGGTTTTATGGGTATGGCTGGGGGCTTTACGAGCTTTATTGCCCATGCAGGAAGCCCACCATTTTTGCTTTATGTCCTGCCTTTACAGCTTTCAAAACGTAAATTATTAGGCACGTCAGTTATTTTCTTTATGGCGGTGAATCTTATTAAACTTATCCCTTATTTTATTTTAGGGCAGCTTGCTTTTAACAATTTAATCATTTCACTTTATTTACTTCCCCTTGCCCCTATTGGTATTAGAATAGGGGTTTATTTACAGGGAAGAATACCTGAGAAATTATTTTATAGCCTGTGTTACATTTCCCTTTTTCTCGTAGGGATAAAACTAACATATTCAGGGCTGATGGGCAGTGCATTTTCTTAAATAAAATCTTTTAAAAAGGAAAAATTGATTTCGTTTTTGAGAATCTTAAATAGCCAAGATTTGCCCCAGCTCTAAAACCTATGCCCACACGGATTGGGGCGATGATAATGTCTCCTTTTTTTATATAATGAATGCCAACGCCGCCGATAAAATAAAGGCTTCCTTCGACGGCGGGAAAACGCCCATAAAGCTCTTCTACATCATGCAAATTATAGACCAGAGCAAAAATTTTGGAGACATTTCCGCCAAAATCAACACCAAGTGAAGGGCCCCGCCAATAAATGTCGCTATCGCCTTCTATGCGGTGGGAAAGTTTTCCGCTGCCCCATCTTGCGCCAATGATAAATGCGCCGCCGCCCTCTACCCCTGTGATATAGCCAATCGGGCGGCCCTTATCGGCAAAAGCTTTTTCAATTACATTTGCAAGGGCAGCAGAGGCTTCACCAAAAAAATCATTTGCCGCTCTGTTTATTTCTTTTTTATCATAAGTCTCATCTATAGAATTTTCACCTCTTTGAGCGGAAGGCGTACCCCCCGATCCACCCATGCAGCCCGAAAGGATAAGAAGAGATAAGAAAAGGACTAGATTTTTTATTTTCATCATGATGGTTTTTTTTCTTTTGCTTCAATTTCGGTAATTTTTACAAAGAATTTAATGCCGATAAAAATCCAAATAATGCCAAAAAATCCATAGTAACATGCCTCAATCCATAAAGGCGCATTGGGAAATAAATAATCAGGAATGCTTGCTATCAGCCAAGTATAAATCACAAGAGTGACGCAAAAGCTAAGAAATATTATTGATTTTTTATTTTTCGCGCTCATAAGAATTCCAAATTTAAAGCTCATAATTAAGTTACAACTACTTTATGGTAAGTTAGACATAAATTAAAGTATAATTATGACATAAATAATTAAGGGTAAGAAAAATGTGTGGCAGGTATGCTTTAACGCAGGAACATCATAATATCATGCTTGATGATTTTGGCAGCAGTGCGCCTGAATTTGCTGTTCCATCACGCTATA
This sequence comes from Emcibacteraceae bacterium, assembly GCA_016744185.1. GTDB lineage: Bacteria > Pseudomonadota > Alphaproteobacteria > Sphingomonadales > Emcibacteraceae > Pseudemcibacter. The sequence goes on from JADGEY010000016.1 coordinate 3,932, forward strand.
ATATTGCGCCCACAGCCCCCGTTATGGTGATTAGGGTGAAGGGGTCTGACCAAGATCAAGCGATGGTCTCTGATATAGAGCCGTAGAAAAAGAAGCCTGCCTTATGCGCTGGGGGCTTGTGCCAGGCTGGGCAAAAGAATTGAGGGCGGATAGTCCGTTATTTAATGCACGTTCAGAAACTATTTTGCATAAACCTGCCTTTCGGTCGCCTTTTAGGCGGCGAAAATGTCTTGTTCCTGCATCGGGATATTATGAATGGCAGAAATCATCTTTAGGCGGTAAAATTCCGCATTATATTCAGCTTAAGGATAGATCGGCTTTTGTATTTGCTGGAATATGGGAAATATGGATGGGGCCAGCGGGCGAAGATTGGCTGGAGACGGTGACAATTTTAACCAAAAAATCCACAGGTTATCTTTCTCATATTCACAGCCGAAGCCCGGTTATTATTCACCCTAGCGACTATGACCTATGGCTTAGGGCGCAAGATCCGCCTGACAGGGATATATTTAAAAAATTAAATAAAGATTTGGATCATGATTTAATGAGCCATCAAGTCTCATCTTTCGTTAGCAATGCCAGAAATGATGGGGCGGTTTGTATAGAGCCTACCAGTGAAACTGTCATGACAAAAAAAGAGAAAACAAATCAGTTTTCCCTTTTTTAATATAAAAATTAGCGGATTTAAAATAGCCTATTGGTCAATGATAATCATATTATCTTCGGCGGCTTTTTCTTTCATAGCGATTTGAAGTTTTTCGAACGCTCTTACTTCAATTTGGCGCACACGTTCTCGGGAGATGCTATAAATCTGGCTAAGCTCTTCCAATGTTGATGGCTTATCTTTAAGACGGCGTTCATTTAAAATATGCTGTTCTCTTTCATTCAGGCTGCTCATGCAGTCTTTCAAAAGCTTCTGGCGGTCTTCTAATTCTTCATTTCGAGCAAAAACAGTTTCTTGATCTACTGCATCATTATCAACAAGCCAGTCCTGCCATTCACCGCTTTCATTTTCACGGCTCATCGGGGCGTTAAGGGAATGGTCCCCGCCCGATGCCATGCGGCGGTTCATTGAAATGACCTCTTTTTCACTTACATCAAGTTTCGTTGCAATTTCTGTGACATGATCGGGGTGCAAGTCGCCCTCTTCGATTGCATTAATTTGACCTTTAAGTCTTCTTAAATTAAAGAAAAGTTTTTTCTGTGCTGCCGTTGTTCCGATTTTAACAAGCGACCAAGAGCGCAGAACATATTCTTGGATAGAGGCTTTAATCCACCACATCGCATATGTAGCAAGGCGAAAACCACGGTCAGGGTCAAATCTTTTAACCGCCTGCATCATGCCAATATTGCCTTCAGAAATAAGCTCACCCACAGGCAGGCCGTAGCCGCGGTAGCCCATTGCAATTTTAGCCACAAGACGAAGATGTGAGGTGACAAGCTTATGGGCAGCGTCTCTGTCCCCCTGTTCCGTCCAAGATTTAGCAAGCATAAATTCTTCTTCCGCAGCCAGCATTGGGTATTTGCGGATATCTTGAAGATAACGGCTTAAATTACCATCGGGGGTTAAGACAGGTACATTACGCTGCGTCATTGGAGCTTCCTTGCTTTATCATTTCGTCTTTTTACATCTTATAGGCTAATCTTGTCAAAAATTAGACCATTAAAGCTGCAATCAACTGTTCCATATCATTTGGGAGCGATTTTTCAAATTTCAAGTGTTCTTTTGTAATCGGATGTTTAAAGCCAATTAAATAGGCGTGTAAAGCTTGACGTTTAAAGGTTGATATTTTTTTACGGGCAGCTGATGAAAAATTTTTCACACCGATATTTGCTTTACCATAAAGCGGATCACCGACCAGAGGATAGCCCATATGCGCCATATGAACCCGCACCTGATGGGTACGTCCTGTCTCAAGGCGGCATTCCACGATGGAAAGGGACGGCGGAAGAGTGTTTTTAATCGCTTTATTTAAAGTCGTTGGTCTGCGAAGAGGCTCTAACCTTCCGATAAGCTGGTAATGGGTTACCGCATGCTTACCATTTCTAGAATCATATTCTAGCACAGCATTTTTAAGACGGTTTCTAGGGTCTCTGCCAATTGTTTGGTCAATCGTTCCCGCCGCAGGGTTCGGCACGCCCCAGACAATCGCTCTATAGGCCCGTTCAAGTGAATGTTTTGCAAATTGTTTGGCAAGCCCATGATGCGCTTTATCTGATTTAGCCACGACCATAAGACCGCTGGTATCTTTATCGATGCGGTGAACAATTCCAGGGCGGCGCACGCCATTAATGCCTGAAAGCGTATCGCCGCAATGCCCGAGCAGAGCATTCACCAGCGTTCCTTCATAATTCCCAGGAGCAGGGTGGACAACCATACCAGCAGGCTTATTAATGACGATAAGATGTTCATCCTCAAAAATAATCTCTAAAGGAATTTTTTCCGCTTGGGGAGTTGCTTCGATAATTTCAGGAATTTCGATCGTAAAAGATTCTCCGCATTTGACGCGGTAAGAGGGGTCAGCTATTTTAGCAGCAGAATCGCTGCTGCCTTTTTTAGAAAGAAGAACATTGCCGTCTTTAATAAGATTTTTAAGACGAGAACGACTGATTTCAGGCGCATCGGACGTATTTTGAATTTTAACATTCTGAATTTTAACACTGAGGAATTTGTCGAGGCGAAAGCCGTCGTCATCTTCATCAGCTAAAATTTTGTATATAATGGGTATATTATTTGTCATGACAGAAGTAGAAATGCCAAAAAACTTACGGGGAATCAAGTTTCTTGTGACCTTTATGGGAGTTTTAATTATTATTGGGCTTGCCGTTGTTGTTGGAACGATTGCAAAACGCATGATCGCTGCGAGCGATAAGGAAGCAAAAGAAGAAAAAGAAGCGCGAATGCTTGAGAAAAGCAAAGCGCAAGATAAGGATTTCAAGATTCTAAAGAATTTTGAAATTAATTATAAACCAGAAGAGGGCATGAAGGTTTTAGGAGCGGATTTTGGCGGCGGCGTGATTATTTTGCGAATCGGTGTAAATTCTAAAACAGAAAAAATCATTTTCTTGGCAACAGATGGACAGGTGATTGGCAGGGTCAATATTACCAAATAAAATATGAAAAATCTTAAACCCTCATTTTTAAAGCTCTCTCTTTTAAAACTCTCTGGCCGTCAAATTTCTCAAATTTCTGCATATTGTGAAAAAATATATCCAGAAGAAGCTTGCGGTCTGCTGATAGGAGCTGCGGGTGAGGGGAAAGATCATTTAGGGGGAAGGACTGTTTGTGAAGTGATCTTCACAAAGAATATTTCAGATCAGCCTACAATAAGATTTGACATTGATCCTGCCGTCCTTCTTGCTGTGATGAAAGACGGGCGAATGAAAGGGCAGAAGATCATTGGGCATTTTCATTCTCACCCAGATCAAAATGCGGAGGCTTCCGAAAATGACAGGGCGATGATTTCAGATGGAAATCTCATATGGCTGATAGTTTCTGTGATGCGGGGGAGGGCGGAAAGAATGAATATCTACTCTGTTCATAAATCTTTGGACGGATTTACCCTAAAGCAAACATTAGAGCTGCTTTAGATTTATAGAGATTTATTCTTCGTCTTTTGCGCTGACATATTCGCTTTCATGCTGGGAAGTCGGCGTTCCTTCAACGTAGGGTCCAAATTTAATCAGACCTTTCATTTTATTAGGATCAATCGGCTTGCCATGACGCAATATGCTAATCTTTTTTTGCCGAGCAAGGGATTTTGCTTGCTGTTTTAAAGGCATAAGATATTTTCGCCATATATCGACAGGATCATTTTCCTTTGCCCGCTGTTCAGCGAGGATATGAGCAAGCTTATTTGGGCTGACAATATTCTTATCAGCGATTTGGTCGAGAATAAGAAGCCTTACAGGATCTTCATATTTTCGCTTTTTATCTGGCGCTTCTTTTTTTTCATTTTCTTCAGTCATATGCGCCGTCTAGCATGTTTATTATCCCTTTGCTATATATTTTTCTTTAATATTTCAAAATAATCATGATATTTAGGGAGCGTAAAATAATTTTAAAGGCAGGGCGAATGGAAATAAATATTCTTTGGGGAATTTTAATTGGGTTAATGGTCGCAGTCCCTCTTGGTCCTGTTAATATTATTATTATTAGGCGTGCGCTTGCAAAAGGGGCGGCAAGTGCTTTTACGGTTGGTCTGGGATCGGCATTAGCAGATACAATGTTTAGCGCTGCCGCTCTTTTAAGCATGGGGGCTCTTACAGAGCTTCTCGTGCAAACAGGTCATATTTTTAAAATCATTGGCGGTCTTATAGTCTTTATTGTAGGGGTTAAAATTTATAGATCACAGCCTCATTTATCGGGCAGCACGGACAGCGCACTTGACCGTTTCAAGGGAGCCGCCGCAGTCTTTGCCCTTACAATAACCAATCCCATGACCATTCTTGCTTTTTTAGCGATTTTTGCTACTTTTGGTTTTGGCGGCAGTGAGACTTATAGTTCTGAAAATATAATTCAGAATATATATCTTATTATTGGGGTCTTTTTAGGCTGCGCCCTATGGTGGGGGGTTTTAGCTAAAATTACGGGGATTTTTCGCCATAAAGTGAATGATAAATTTCTCTTACTTATGAATAGAGGGGCAAGTGCTATTGTTATAGTTTTTGGGATTTATGCTTTTTTATCAGGCGTTTTAACATATTTCTAAGTTTTTAGGGTGGGCAATGAACGCTCCATTTAAATAGTCTTTTTTGCCATATTTAAAATCTTTGCCGCTAGGGTGGGTTATTATGCCTCCTGCGGCGTTTAATATGGCGTGTCCCGCTGCGATGTCCCATTCCATAGTTGGTCCAAAACGAGGGTAAATATCTGCGCCGCCCTCTGCAAGCAGGCATAATTTTAGAGAAGAGCCGATTGATTTAGTAGTTTTGATATTATGCTTATGCAAGAAATTATTTGTTTCATCATCTCGGTGGGATTTACTGGCAAGGGCTGTTAGGTTTTGGATGTCACTTTTTTTGACCTTAATGATCTCTTCTATGCCTAATTTTTTGTGGTCTGTGACTTTTTGACGTACCGCATGGCTGAAAGGGACTGCTGTATAAAGCAGGTTTAAGGCAGGCGCATAGATAAGCCCTAATGTTGGCACGCCATTTTCAATCAATGCAATATTGACTGTAAATTCATCGTTTTTAGCGATGAAAGATTTTGTACCATCTAAAGGGTCAACCAGCCAAAAAATATTTTCCGTATCAGGAATAATTCCAGCGGCGCAGCTTTCTTCTGCAATGATTGGGATATGGGGGGCTAAAGCCTTTAAATCAGCAATAATAATTTCTTCAGCTATTTGGTCAGCTTTGGTGACGGGGCTATTATCATCTTTATAGTCTATGTCAAAACCTTGAGCGTAAATTCCCATAATTTTTAGCCCTGCATGGCAAATAGTTTGCTTTAGGAATTTGTTAAATTCACTATAGTTAATTTTTTCTGCTACCATTCTACCATTCTTTTGTTTTTTAATGTATATAAAGATTTATAGCGAAATTCTTAAAAGAAGAAAGAAAGAAAATGTCTCAAATAAGAGAAACAGAATTAGCAGCTCTTTTATGCTCACGTCTTTGTCATGATTTAGTCAGCCCCGTGGGGGCAATTTCAAATGGTATTGAGATATTAGCTGATGAAGATGATGAATTAATGCGCACCGAAGTGATGAAACTTTTGGATCAAAGCGTACAGCAAACCTCGAATCGCCTTAAGTTCTTCAGATTGTCTTTTGGTGCTGCGGGTGGTTTTGCATCGTCCGTTCCTTTGGAAGAAGCAAAAATGGCAATTACAGGTCTTCTTTTAGGAACCAGAGCAGAGATGATTTGGAATAGTAATATTGGCGTAATGAATAAAAATGCAATTAAAATGATGCTTAATATGGTTCTTATTTCCAGTGAAACTATGGTGCGAGGAGGGCAGCTTCAAATCAACATTAACGCATTAGACGGTGGAACATCAATAAAACTGACTATTTCTGGCTCTAAAATTATTTTTCAAGAAAAAGTTAAAACAGCTTTATTGAATGATGTGCCGTTAGAAGATTTAGATACGAAAACAGTTCCCGCTTTTCTTGCAAGAGAATCTGCAAATAGGCTAGAGGCTAAAATTAAGCATATAGGACATGAAGATAATGGGTTTTCTCTGAGCGTTTCTTTCTAAAATTTATAAATTTATAAAAACAAAAATAACGAAATAAATAATTTTTTTGTTTATTTCTTATGTTTATTTAATTCTTTTACAGGTTTTTAACTAATTCGGCTTTATCTTGGTGACATAATTATTTTTCTAGCCAAAATAAAGGTAAACTGTATGGATGATTTATTAAACGAGTTTTTAGTTGAAACGAACGAAGCAATTGATGTTGTCGATGTTGAACTTGTAATATTAGAACAAGATCCAAACAATAACTCTGTATTAGATAATATTTTTAGGCTGGTACATACAATTAAAGGGACTTGTGGTTTCTTAGGGTTACCAAGGCTTGAATCGGTTGCTCATTCAGCTGAAAATGTACTGGGTAAATTTCGTGATGGTGAGATTTTAGTAACGCCAGATGCGGTTACGTTAATCCTCGCCGCCCTTGATAGAATTAAAGAAATTTTAGCAGGTCTTGAAGAAACTCAAGAAGAACCGCAGGGCGATGATACGGAAATTAAAGATAGATTAAATGCAATGGCAGCAGGCGATGCAGCTCCTGCTCCTGCTCCTGTCGCACCTGTTGTTGTTGAAGCAACTGAGGCTACGGACGTGGTCTCGTCACTAGGGAATATTCCTGGTGATGTGTCCTTAGAAGAATTAGAAGCCGCCTTTGCCGCTGCTCCAGGGCCTGGTGATATGCTGGCTAATGAAGATTCTTCGGAAAGTTTGTTTGAGCGTCTTGGCGGCCTTGATACTGTGAAGGTTTTGTCCCATCTTTTCCATAATAGAATTTTAAGTGATGCAAGGACAAAAGAGCTTTTAGAAGGGGCTGACCTGCGCGGCAGTAAAAACCTGATGACTAAGTTCTTTCAAGAATCATTTGAAGCAGAGCATTGTATTTTAGATAAAGTGAAAGCTACATTCGATTCGTTTATTTCTAAGAACTGTTCTACCAGTCAGTTTAATATAACATCAGAGCATCTAAAATCAGTTTTAGAAGAAATTGATATTAGTTTAACGCTCATAGATGAAGTCGTTGGAATATATGAAATTGCAGGGGAAACTATAACAGAAAACTCAATAGAAACTGCAAAGACATCTGATGTAAAAAAAGAAGTTTCAGAAAAAGTAGCGGCTGAATCAAATCTTGCTAATCAATCTATTCGGGTGAATGTTGGGGTTCTTGAAGAGCTTATGACGATGGTGAGTGAGCTTGTTTTAACCAGAAACCAGCTTATGCAAATTGCCCGTAATAGCGGAGATAATGATTATACAGTACCCCTGCAAAGATTAAGTCAATGTACGACCGAGCTTCAAGAAGGGGTTATGAAAACCCGAATGCAGCCGATTGGTAATGCATGGTCAAAACTTCCAAGAATTGTTCGTGATCTTACGATGGATCTTGGTAAGAAAATTGACCTTCAAATGCTGGGTAAAGAGACAGAGCTTGACCGTCAAGTTTTAGAGCTTATTAAAGATCCTTTAACGCATATGGTAAGAAATTCTGCAGATCATGGTGTTGAAACACCTGATAAACGTCTTGCTGCGGGGAAAAAAGAAACAGGCGTTATTCGTCTAAATGCTTTTCATGAAGGCGGTCATATCATTATTGAAATTACCGATGATGGTGCGGGGCTTCCTGTTCAAAAATTAAAAGAGAAAGCTCTTAAACTTGAACTTGCTACGGCGGAAGAGCTTGATGATATGTCTGACAATCAAATTCAGCGTTTTATCTTCCATGCGGGATTCTCTACAGCAGAAAAAGTAACGTCAGTTTCAGGCCGCGGCGTTGGTATGGACGTGGTGCGTTCTAACATTGAAAAAATTGGCGGAACGGTTGATCTTAAATCTATCGAAGGTAAAGGTACAAGCTTTGCGATTAAAATTCCGCTGACCCTTGCGATTGTCTCTGCTCTTGTTGTGGAATGTAATAAGCAAAGATTTGCTATTCCGCAGATTTCAGTTCTAGAGCTTGTAAGAGCCTGTCCAGATTCAGATCATGTTATTGAATATGTTAATGGCACGCCGGTTCTGCGTCTTCGCGACCGTCTGCTTCCTTTAACGTCTCTGCGGACTATTCTTGGTTTTGAAGAAGAAAAAGACAAGAAAGAAGATTTCATTATCGTTGCCCAAGTGGGGAATTTTACTTTTGGAATTATCGTAGATCAAGTCTTTGATACAGAAGAAATTGTTGTTAAGCCTGTTGCGCCTATTTTGAAAGATATGGATATTTATTCTGGTAATACAATTTTAGGAGACGGCAGTGTCATTATGATCTTAGATGCAAATGGATTGGCGCAAGCGATTTCTGCAAAATCAGATTCGAGTGCGGGCGCTGACTTTGGTGCGGATACAGAAGAAGATGGTGAAACAAGCACAATGGGTGAGGAAAAAGAGGCGATCTTAAGCTTTAAAGCGGGCGGAAAATCGCTAAAAGCTGTGCCGCTTTCATTGGTGTCTCGCCTAGAAGAAATTGATGTTAAGGATATCGAATATTCAGATGGTAAGCCTCTTGTACAATACCGCGGTCAGCTTATGCCGATGATGACCCTTAATGATACTTATCAAATTAAAGAAGAAGGCCGTCAGCAAGTTCTTGTATTTGCTAATGCGGGTAAAACCATGGGGCTGATTGTTGAAGAAATTATTGATATCTTAGAAGATAATATTGAAGTTGAATTGGTCTCAAACACTAAAGGCGTTATTGGTTCTGCTGTTATCAATGGAAAATCATCAGAAATTATTGATGTCGCCTATTTCTTAGAGCAAGTTTTCGGCTCTTGGAGCGCGTCGGTTAATATTGATAAAAAAGAAGATCACAGATCAAATATTCTTCTTGTAGATGATAGTACGTTCTTCCTTCATATGGTTCGTCCTTTGTTAAGCGCAGCGGGCTATAAAGTAACGGCTGTTTCAAGTGCAGCAGAAGCTCTTAAATTTCGGGATAAAGGGATCATATTTGATGTTATTATTAGTGATATTGAAATGCCTGATATGGACGGATTTAGTTTTGCAAAAGAAATTAAGAGTAAGGGGGAGTGGACTGAAATTCCACTTATCGCCCTGTCCTCTAGCACAAGACCAGAAGATTATGATCTTGGGCGTGCGGTAGGCTTTAATGATTACCTTGAAAAACGTGATCGTGATAGCTTGATCAAAACACTTGATGAACAAATTCGTCTTAAAAGCGAAGCGGCTTAAGGTATAATTAATAAGATATAAGGTATAATTCTATGGATAATGAGAGTAATGATAATGAGGATTTCGTAACAATTCACCTTTCTGGGCAGCTTTGCGGTATTCCCCTTCTTGCCGTTCATGATGTTTTGTCCGCTCAACGGATAACCTGTATTCCCTTAGCGCATACTGCTGTTGCAGGCGTGCTAAATTTACGGGGAAAAATTGTGACAGCAATCGACATGCGAAAAAGACTGCAATTACCTGATACAGATAAAGAACTTAGCAGCATGAGCATTGTTATAGAATATCAGGGAGAGCCTTACAGTCTTCTGATTGATAAAGTGGGTGATGTTATTTCTTTGCCAAATGGTGCATTTGAAAAATCTCCTGTAACATTAGATGCCTGCTGGCAAGAAGTTGCTAAGGGCGTTTATAGAATGGATAAAGAGTTAATGGTTGTTTTAGATGTAGAAAAGCTATTAAATTTTAACGAGAGTAAAGCTGCGGCTTAAAAACTAGAGGAAATATAATGAAATCTTGTCTTGTTGTAGATGATTCAAAGGTAATTCGAAAAGTCGCTAGAAGGATTTTGGAAGAATTAAGCTTTGATATTAAAGAAGCTGTAGATGGTCAAGACGCACTTGATAATTGTATCGCAGATATGCCAGATGTTGTTTTACTTGACTGGAATATGCCGATAATGAATGGGCTTGATTTTTTAAAGGCCTTGCGCCGTACAGATGGCGGTGATAATCCTGTCGTTGTTTTTTGCACAACGGAAAATGATATGGCTCATATTAGTGCTGCTATTTCTGCGGGGGCTGATGAATATATTATGAAGCCTTTCGATCGTGAGATTATTGAATCTAAATTTTCGCAGGTTGGGTTACTTTAAAAAATTTGGGTTACTTTAAAGAATAGTTAGTTAACAATTATGAATAATAATTTTCAAAAAAGAATAAATACTATGGATAGTTGCGACAATAATAAAGAAACCGGCGGTCCGTACCGTGTAATGGTTGTTGATGATTCAGCTGTAATCAGAGGACTCATTACCCGCTGGCTTGACCAAGACCCCTCTATTAAAGTTGTAGGCTCTGCAAGTAATGGTGCAATGGCGCTTCAATCACTAGAGCGTTATGACCCTGAGATTGTCGTTTTAGATATTGAAATGCCGATAATGAATGGGCTGGAAGCTTTGCCAAAAATTTTAGCATTAAAGCCAGATGTTCAGGTTTTAATGGCTTCAACTTTAACAACGAGGAATGCCAAGATTTCTTTGGAAGCATTGGGGCTGGGCGCAGCTGATTATGTTCCAAAACCAGAAACAAATCGGGGCGTAACGACGAGTGAGGCTTTCCAAAAGGATTTAATTAGCAAGGTTATTAACCTTGCCGCAACAAAAAGACGGCAGCTTGGTCGTGCTGCTTTGGCACCTATGGTGGGAAGTCTTGTTTCTAAAGATTTACATCCTTCGACAAAAAAGACATCTTTAAATGCTCTTCGAAAAGCATCAATGGTTAAGCCTAAAATTTTAGCTGTTGGCAGCTCAACGGGGGGGCCACAAGCTCTTCTTAAATTTCTTTCAGGATTAAAACCGTCTGACATGCAAATTCCTATTATCATTACCCAGCATATGCCAGCAAGTTTTACAGGAATTTTAGCAACCCATCTAACGAACTCAACGTCCTTTGAGGTAAAAGAGGGACAAGATGGAATGGTCATTGAAAAAGGTAAAATTTATATTGCTCCAGGTGATTATCATATGACAGTACATAAAAAATCAGGCAATTTTCAACTTGCTTTAAACCAAGATGAAAAAGAGAATTTTTGCCGCCCTTCTGTTGATGTAATGTTTAGATCAGCACTTAAAGAATTTGGTTCTGCATGCCTTGCGGTTATTCTTACGGGGATGGGGCGTGACGGATTAAAAGGAAGTACGCAGTTAGTAGAGGCAGGGGGCAATCTTATTGCGCAGGATGAGAATAGTTCAATTGTTTGGGGTATGCCAGGTGCGGTAAGCGAGGCTGGTTTGTGCTGCAGTATTTTACCGATAGAACAAATTGCTCAAAAAGTAACACGATTAACAGTTGGAGGCAGAATATGAGACCAGAAGATTTTGACCTTATCAGTGGGATTCTAAAAACTAGATCAGGTTTAATATTATCCCCAGAAAAAGTTTATTTATTAGAAAGCCGTCTTACCCCGATTGCTCGGGCAAAAGGACTTGAAACTTTAGATGATTTAATTAATGAAATCCGTCTTCACCGTAAAGAAGCATTATTAAGTGAAATCACGGAAGCGATGACAACGAATGAAAGCTTCTTTTTTCGTGATAATACGCCTTTTGATCTTTTTAAAGATAAAGTATTGCCTGAATTGATAAAAAGAAACGCTCAAACTAAGAAGATAAAAATTTGGTGCGCAGCGGCTTCAACAGGGCAAGAGCCTTATTCTATAGCAATGATTGTCAAAGAAATGGGAGCGAAGCTTGAGGGCTGGGACATTGAAATTTTTGGAACAGATTTATCAAACAAAGTTCTGGAAAAAGCAAAAGTAGGGCTTTATTCACAGTTTGAAGTGCAGCGGGGAATGCCGATTAAATATTTAATGAAACATTTTGCTCAAGTGGGTGAAATGTGGCAAATTTCAGAAGAATTAAAAGGCATGGTAAAATTTAAGCCGATGAACCTGCTTGATAATTATATGGGTTTTCATAATTATGATGTCGTTTTTTGCAGAAATGTTTTAATTTATTTTGAGCCTGACATGAAAACAAAAGTTTTAGAGAAAGTTCGTAAAGCTATGAAGCCTGATGGAACATTATTCCTTGGGGCTGCGGAAACAGTTCTAGGAATTACAGATAAATTTAAACCTGTAACGGGCAGCCGTGGTATGTATCATACGACAGATGTTTCAGATGCACTGAGTTCTTCATTACGTACGGGTTAATTTTTTCTAAAAAAAGTCGTTATTGAGATAGGGCTATAAAATTTTGAGTATTAAGAGCAATAAATCTTGACGTTTCTTTGGATTTCTCCTATATACCCCAAGCAGAATAGATTGGCTTCCTGTTTGATTCTTCTATGATTACAGTAGAGGCTTAGATTTTTAAAGAATTATAATATAAGGACAAAGATATGTCACGCGTATGCGAACTTAGCGGTAAAGCTGTAATGAGCGGTAATAATGTATCTCACGCTAAAAATAGAACTCGCCGGAAGTTCTTGCCAAACCTAACAAAGGTTACTCTTATGAGTGATGTGATGGGTGCGTCTTTTAAAATGCGGATCACGGCTCATGCTCTTCGTTCTGTTGAACATAATGGCGGACTTGATAATTTCCTTGTGAAAGCACGTGACATTAATCTTTCTCTTAAAGCACGCCGTCTTAAAAAACAAATTAAGAAAAAAATTGCGATTGCGATTGCAGCTTAATTTTTAAGTCTGATTTTGATTAAAAGCTCTTCATGAAAATGCGGAGCTTTTTTTATGTTTAAATTTCGAAAAGATCGGCGAGTTTATCGGTAATGGCAGAGCCGAGCTGCTCCACATCTGCAATGGTGATCGCATTTGAATAATAACGCCCCACATCATGACCAATACCAATTGCTAAAAGATCAATGGGTGATCTTTTTTCAATCCATTCAATGGCACTTCGCAAATGATCTTCTAAATAATTAGCATTATTGGTTGATAGCGTACTGTCATCAACAGGTGCGCCGTCAGATATGACCATTAAGATACGTCTTTCTTCGCTGCGCATGACCATGCGGCTATGCGCCCATAATAGAGCTTCGCCGTCAATATTTTCTTTAAGCAGCCCCTCACGCAGCATAAGAGCAAGGTTATTCTTAGCTCTACGCCAAGGGTTGTCGGCTTTTTTGTAAATAATATGGCGAATATCATTCAGCCTGCCGGGGGATTTTTCTTTGCCCCCTTCGATCCATTTTGCACGGGATTTTCCGCCCTTCCATGTTTTAGTGGTAAAGCCCAGAACTTCAACTTTAACGCCGCACCGCTCTAGCGTCCTTGTTAGAATATCTGTACAAAGAGCAGCGGTAACAATCGGCTGCCCCCGCATAGAGCCTGAATTATCAATCAAAAGCGTGACAATAGTATCTTTAAAATCTGTCTCATTTTCTCTTTTAAAAGACAGGGCATGAGCGGGGTTTGTTACGACTCTGGTCAGGCGGGCGGAATCCAGAATGCCTTCTTCTAAATCAAAATCCCATGATCTCATTTGCTGCGCCATAATAAGTCTTTGCAGGCGGCTTGCAAGTTTACTAATCATGCCCGAAAATTCGCTAAGCTGTTGATCCATGCTCGCCCGTAAATAAAGAAGTTCTTCAGAATCGCACAGCTCTTCTGCTGTTATCAGCTCGTCAAATTCGGTGGTAAAAATTTTATAACGGGGCGTTAGGATTTCCTGCGCCGCTACATTAGACATCCAAAGAGGAGAAGAGCGATCAGATGCCGCTTCCCCCAGCATTTCAGCAAGCTCTTGTTCTGACAGCAGGACAGAGCTATCCCCATCAGCCGCACCATCTTCTGCGCTGCTGTCCGATGGGCCTTCCCCGTCTTCTGTCTCATCTTCGCCGTCTGCCTCATCTTCACTATCTTCAGGCGCATCGCTGCTTAAGTCATCTTTAGATAGATCATCCGCATCCTCTTCGCTGCTTTGACTTTTATCATCGTCAGATAAATCATGGGCAAGATTTAAATCTGCAATAATTTTACGGCTCAGTCTGCTGTAAGAAGCTTGGCTTAAAATATTGCTCAGCAAATCATCAAGATGTGTGCCTGCAAGTTCTTCCACATAATCTTTTAGAGCGTCCACAGCCATGCGAGCCGATAAAGGCGGCGGCTTTTGGGTAAGTCTTTCCCGTACCATAAGATTCATAATATCGCCAAGGGCAGCATCTTCTTGTTTGTCAGTCACTTGAAGCCGTGAATTTGAATAAAATTCTTCTACCGCTGCATCAAGATTTTGCGCCACGCCCTGCATAGATAGCGCACCAATAGCCTGCGTTCTTGCCTGTTCTAGGGCATTGTAAACCTTTCGGGCCATCTCTCCTTTCGGGCGAAATTTTTCATGGATTTTGCTATTATGATAGCGGCGGTTTAGGGCAAAAGCATCACCATGCCCTCGAAGCCTTGCAAGATCATCCGCCGGCATATCTGAAAAAACCATGGGCAGGCGGGCTTTATGCCCTTCTGGGTTTGGCTTTTCCGCTCCGAAACTTACCTCAATCTCTGGATCTTTTGCCATGGCTCTTACCGTGGCAGTGACCGCATTTTTAAAGCTTTCGGTACTCTGCGCTGCTGATTTTCCTGAAACTTTACTCATTATTATTTAGCTTTTAAGGCTTGCTCTGGAAGCTCTGCACCAAAAGCACGCTGAAAATATTCCGCCACAATAGGGCGCTCTAACTCATCGCATTTATTAAGGAAGGTTAAGCGGAATGAAAAAGCAATATCTTTAAATATCTCATAATTTTGCGCCCAAGTTAGAACCGTTCGGGGTGACATAACCGTTGAAATATCTCCGTTCATAAAACCATTTCGGCTTAGGTCAGCGACCTGAACCATTTTACGGATAATATCCAGCCCTTCTTCTGTCTTCATGTCTGGAATTTTTGCGCTAACGATATTTTCTTCTACGTTATGGGCAAGATAATTGAGGGTAGAGACGATGCTCCACCGATCCATCTGCCCTTGGTTAATTTGCTGCGTGCCGTGGTAAAGCCCTGTTGTATCACCAAGCCCCACAGTATTGGCAGTGGAAAAAAGACGAAACGATGAATGAGGATGGATCACTTTATTTTGGTCAAGCAATGTCAGCCGCCCCTGCGCCTCTAAAACACGCTGAATAACAAACATCACATCGGGGCGGCCCGCATCATATTCATCAAAAACAAGAGCCACAGGATTTTGCAATGCCCAAGGTAAAATGCCTTCCCTAAATTCGGTCACTTGCTTGCCATCTTTTAAAACAATGGCATCTTTACCGATCAGATCAATACGGCTGATATGGCTGTCCAGATTAACCCTTACAAGAGCCCAGTTAAGGCGGGCGGCAATTTGTTCAATATGAGTTGATTTTCCTGTACCATGATAGCCCTGAATCATCACACGGCGGTTATGGGTAAATCCTGCAAGAATAGCGAGGGTCGTATCATGGTCAAAAATATAATTTTCATCATATTCAGGAACATGTTCCCCGCCTTCTGAAAAAGCAGGAACAGTTAAATCCACATCAAGCCCAAATGTTTGGCGAACATCAACTGTAATATCGGGGTCATTTATTTTAGCAAAACGGTTGTTGTTTTCAGTCATTATTATATCCTTGATTCATACTTAAGGTTATTTTTGGTGTAAAAAGAGCTTTAGGTCAAGTAGAGAGTGCAATGAATTTCACTTTACTGTAGCTTAAGCAAAAGAGATTATGAAAAGGGAGTATAGCGGTGCTTGTAAGAGACATTATCGAAGAAAAATTAAAAAAAGAATTTACCCCAGAACATATTGAAGTACATGACGAATCTCATATGCACGCAGGACATGCAACTGCGCCAGACGGGGGGCAGTCTCATTTTAGAGTTGTCATGGTTTCGGATAGCTTCACAGATCAAAATAGAGTGATGCGTCAAAGAATGGTCAATAAAGCTCTAAAAGAAGAACTTGCAGGCTCTATTCATGCATTATCATTATTCCTAAAATGTCCTGCTGAATCGGTATATTAATCTATAATCAAGGCATTTATATTTTTTGCGGTGAAGTCAATAAATCTCTGAACCAAGGATTGTTTTTCAAAATCAAGGCTGCTGGCTTTGATAAGTCCGATTTCCCTCATAAAGTCATAGCCTTGAAGCGGAATATTTTTTACGCCGTCTATTTTATAATGGCTCGGCATGGTGGTAAAGCCAATCCCTGCGGCGACCATTTGCAAAGCTCGCTCATCTTGATCCGTGCGGTATACAAGTCTAGGGCGGACATTTTTTTCTGTAAAAAAACGGCTGGTTTCACTTAAAATCTCGCAGCGAAAACGAATGATTGCACCCTCATCGGCAAGTTCGGAAGGCTGAATTATCTTTTGGCTCGCAAGAGGGTGATGGCTTGCAATGAAAAGAGAATAATCTTCTTTATATAATGCCGTGCAGTGCTGCGTTATGTTCGGGTGGATAATACTAAGAGCGGTTTGAGTGCGTCCTTCTTCAAGGTGGTTTAGAATTTCTTGCTCTGTGCCTTCGTATATTTCAATGGTTAGCCCGTTTTCTTCTCTCATAAAGCTTTGTAGAATATTTTTAACCAGCTCGGAGGAAATCGTCATCAGAACGCCAATTTTTAAAAGCTTGGCCGCGCTTAAATCTTTAATCTCGGTTCTAGCAAGGTTAAGCTGATGTAATATGGCTTTGGCACGGTCGGTAAAACGGCTTCCGCTTTCGGTCAGGAAAATTCTTTTGCGGCTGCGGTCAAACAGGCTCGTTCCAAGAGCCATTTCCAGTTTTTTAATGCCTGCCGATAATGTGGGCTGGGTCACGCAAGCTTTTTGCGCTGCTTTGGTAAAACTGCCCGTCTCGACAATTGCAAGGAAATATTTTATCTGGTAAATTTCAATCATCTTTAAGATTTATCAATTCAAAAACATCTTTGCAATCCCTATATTGAAAATTTCTATGACAATTATAAAATTTAATGATTTTATCTATGGGTTAAAATTTGCTAAGCTTTTTATAAAATAAGGTTTACCCACAAAATAGTTTAAATTTAAGAGATGATATATGGTATCGCTAAAATCAAATATTGATATTTTAAGCCCTGAATTTGCAGCGAATCGTTCTGCAAATAAATTAATTGTTCATGATTTAAAAGATAAAATTAAAGATATTGAAAAGGGCGGCGGTGAAAAATACCGGGAACGTCATGTGGGACGTGGGAAATTACTTCCCCGTGACCGAGTGCGGTTTTTGCTTGATAAAGGCTCACCTTTTTTGGAATTTTCGCAGCTTGCTGCCTATGACGTATATGAGGCTCACGTCCCTGCGGCGGGGGTAATTACAGGCATAGGGCGCATTGCAGGGCAAGAATGCGTGATTGTTTGCAATGATGCGACGGTAAAGGGCGGAACGTATTTTCCTCTGACCGTTAAAAAACATCTAAGAGCGCAAGAAATAGCCGAGCAAAATAACCTGCCCTGCGTCTATCTCGTGGATAGCGGCGGCGCAAATCTGCCCAACCAAGATGATGTTTTCCCTGACAGAGACCATTTTGGGCGCATTTTTTATAATCAAGCCAATATGTCAGCCAAAGCCATACCGCAAATTGCGGTGGTGATGGGATCATGTACGGCTGGGGGAGCGTACGTGCCTGCGATGAGTGACGAATCTATCATTGTTAAAGAGCAAGCCACTATTTTCCTAGCAGGGCCGCCGCTTGTTAAGGCGGCAACGGGCGAAGTGGTCTCGGCAGAAGACCTTGGCGGCGGTGACGTTCATACTAAAATATCTGGCGTGGCGGATCATCTGGCAAATGATGATCATCATGCGCTTGAAATTGCCCGCAATATTGTCGGTCATTTAAACCGCCCTAAAAATCATAATCTAAAAATAAAAGAAGTGTGTGAGCCTCTTTATAGCGCAGATGAGTTGCATGGGGTCGTACCCGCTGATTTAAAAACCCCCTATGACGTGCGTGAAGTGATCGCACGGATTGTGGATAATAGTGATTTTGATGAATTTAAAAAGCTTTACGGCACAACGCTCGTGACAGGTTTTGCCCATATTTATGGCATGCCTGTGGGGATTGTGGCGAATAATGGAGTGCTTTTTTCCGAATCTGCAAAAAAAGGTGCGCATTTTGTTGAACTTTGCGCCCAGCGAGGTATTCCGCTTGTATTCTTGCAGAATATTACGGGGTTTATGGTAGGCAAGAAATATGAATCAGGCGGCATTGCAAGTGACGGGGCAAAAATGGTCATGGCGGTTTCCTGTGCGCAGGTGCCAAAATTTACGGTCATTATTGGCGGCTCCTTTGGCGCAGGGAATTATGGCATGTGCGGCAGAGCTTTTAACCCAAGATTCCTATGGATGTGGCCCAATGCTCGCATTTCGGTTATGGGCGGTGAACAGGCGGCTGGCGTGCTTGCCACGGTGACAAGAGACGGCATCGAAAGACGGGGCGGTACATGGTCAAAAAAAGAAGAAGCTGACTTTAAAAAACCAATAGAAGAGCAATATGAACATCAAGGACACCCCTATTATGCGTCCGCCCGCTTATGGGATGATGGGGTTATTGATCCTTCTGATACAAGAAGAGTGCTTGGGCTGGGATTATCTGCTAGTTTAAACGCCGAAATTAAAGACACAAAATTTGGCATATTTAGGATGTAAAAATGAGCGATATTATTTTATTTGAAAAAGCAAGTGCAGGCGTTGCAACAATCACATTAAACAGACCTGCAATTCATAATGCTTTTGATGAGCATATGATTACGGGACTAAGCGAATTATTCGATCAAATTAATGCAGATAAAGAAATTAAAGCTGTGGTTATTCGGGGCAATGGTAAAAGCTTTTCTGCGGGCGCAGACCTTGGCTGGATGAAGCGAGCCGCTGAATTTTCTCATGAAGAAAACCAAAAAGATGCCTGCGCACTGGCGGAAATGCTTAATAAATTTTACTGTCTGAAAGCTCTGACGATTGCAAGCATTCAGGGGGCGGCTATGGGCGGCGGCTTTGGGCTTGCTTCTTGCTGTGATGTTGTGATTGCCGATGTGAATACCACTTTCTCTTTATCAGAAGTTAACCTTGGCATTATTCCTGCGACAATTTCACCTTTTGTTATTGCAGCGATTGGGGCAAGACATGCAAGGCGTTATATGCAAACGGGCGAGCGTTTTAAAGGGGCTGAAGCGATGAGAATCGGGCTTGTTCATGAAGTTGTGACAGGCGATGAAGAACGCGAAGCAATGCTTGCTAAAATTTTAAAAAATGTAAAAACTTCCGCCCCCTTTGCCATGAGCGAGGCTAAGCGGTTGGTGATGGATTTTGCAGGAAAAGAAATTAATATAAAGCTGCGTGAAGATAGCGCATCACGCATTGCATTTGTTAGAACGGGCGATGAAGCTAAAGAAGGTCTTATGGCTTTCTTTGAAAAACGTAAAGCGAACTGGATCAAAGATTAATGTTTGAAAAAATCCTTATTGCAAACCGAGGTGAAATTGCCTGCCGCATTATTGAAACAGCAAAAAAACGGGGCATAAAAACCGTTGCTGTTTATTCGGATGCGGATCAAAACGCCCGCCATGTAAGATTAGCTGATGAAGCCTATTTTATTGGCGGCGCAGCGGCACGTGAAAGCTATCTTAAGGCAGAGGTTATTTTAGAGGTCGCAAAAAAATCTGGAGCAGAGGCGGTGCATCCCGGATATGGATTCCTCTCTGAAAATGCTGATTTTTCTGAAAGCTGCCAGAAGGCAGGGATTAAATTTATTGGGCCTTCTGCGGATAGCATCCGTTCAATGGGACTAAAAGACAAAGCGAAAGATATTATGATCGCTGCGGGCGTACCCGTCGTTCCAGGATACCAAGGAGCAGAGCAAGATGCCGAGTTTTTAAAAGAAAAAGCAGATGAAATTACCTATCCTGTTTTGATTAAAGCGGTCGCAGGGGGCGGCGGTAAAGGCATGCGTCTGGTGGAAAGTTCGGATGATTTTTTAAGCTCTCTTGCAAGCTGCCAGCGAGAAGCCGAAGCCTCTTTTGGTAATGCCCATGTTTTGCTTGAAAAATATTTGACAAAACCCCGCCATATTGAACTGCAAGTTTTTGGCGACTGTCATGGAAATGCGGTTTATTTATTTGAACGGGATTGTTCGCTGCAACGGCGGCATCAAAAAGTGGTCGAAGAAGCTCCCGCCCCAGATATGTCCGAAAAAATGAGAAAATCTATGGGAGATGCTGCCGTGGCGGCGGCGAAAGCGATTTTTTATGAAGGAGCGGGAACGATTGAATTTATCGTTGACGTTTCAAAAGGACTTGAGAATGCACCCTTTTATTTTATGGAAATGAATACAAGATTGCAGGTTGAGCATCCTGTAACGGAGCTTATCACAGGGCAAGATCTTGTGGATTGG
This sequence comes from Emcibacteraceae bacterium, assembly GCA_016744185.1. Lineage (GTDB taxonomy): Bacteria > Pseudomonadota > Alphaproteobacteria > Sphingomonadales > Emcibacteraceae > Pseudemcibacter. The sequence continues at coordinate 24,428 of JADGEY010000016.1, forward strand.
CAGTTTAAAGCGGCGGCAGGCGAGCGATTACCGCTTCGTCAAGAAGAGCTAAAATTAACAGGTCACGCTTTTGAAGTTCGGCTTTATGCGGAAGATCCGCTTAATGATTTTCTTCCTCAAACGGGGCATATTGATTATTTCTCCGTGCCAAGTGAGGGCAAGAATTTCCGTTTTGATACGGGGGTAGAGGCAGGTGATGAAGTCTCTATCCATTATGATCCGATGATTGCCAAGCTTATTACATGGGGCGAAGATAGAGATGAAGCTCTGCGTCATATGAGCCGTATTTTGCAAGATGTAAAATTATCTGGGGTCAAAACAAATTTAGAATTTCTAAGCTCTATTTTTAAGCATGAGGCTTTTAAAAAGGCTGATTTAGATACGGGCTTTATTGAACGCTTCGCACAAGATTTATTGCCAAAGGACGCTCCAACGCCAGATATGAGCCTTATTTTAACGGTTCTGTCTCAGCTAGAGGTTCATAGACAAGCTTCTGATCCGTGGGATATTGCTGATGGATTTGAGCTAAATCGTGAAATGGCGACCGAGCTGACCTTTATAGGCAGCGGCGGCTCACAGGTGATCCAAATTACTTATGGACGAAATGAATATAGATTATTGCTTGGCGAGAATAAATATACCGCTCAAATCTTAAGTCATGATGCGCCTAAAATAAAAGCTTTGATTAATGGGCAGATAGCTGCGGCTGAAGTCGTCAAAAATAATCGTGATTTTACAGTTTTTTATAAGGGTACAATTACGAATTTGCATCATCTTGCTCTAGGAGCGGAAGATACGGGCGCAGAAGGGGGCAGCGGCGTGATCATCACTCCTATGCCAGGGAAAGTTTTAAAAGTCATGGCGAGCGTAGGGGACAGCGTTAAAGCAGGGCAATCTCTTTTAATTCTTGAAGCGATGAAAATGGAACATACCATTAAATCTGCAATCGACGGCGTGGTTGAACAGCTTTCTTTACGGGAAGGGACGCAAGTTAGTGACGGGGATACCCTCGTTAAAATTGCGGAGAATCCTTCTGATGAATGACGTAATTCTTTATGAAGTAGGCCCTAGAGACGGTCTGCAAAATGAAAAAGCTATTATCCCTACAGACGTAAAACTTACGCTGATCGAAATGCTTGTGCAGGCAGGGTTTCAGAAAATTGAGGCGGCAAGCTTTGTATCGCCCAAATGGGTGCCGCAAATGGCAGATCATTCGGAAATCATGCAGGCTCTTCAGGCTAAAGAAGGCGTGATATATTCCGCCTTAACGCCTAATATGCGAGGGTTTGAGGCAGCCCTTGCCGCAAAGGTGCAGGAGGTCGCGATCTTTGGTGCAGCATCTGAAAGCTTTAGCCAGAAGAATATTAATTGTTCAATTGACGAGAGTTTGGAGCGTTTTAAACCTGTGTTACAGGCGGCAAAAAAACATAACATTAAGGTTCGGGGCTATGTATCTTGCGTTGTTGGCTGTCCTTATGAAGGGAGGGTGCTGCCTTCTAAAGTGACGGAAGTTGCGGCTAAAATGCTGGATATGGGCTGCTATGAAATTTCGCTTGGGGATACGGTAGGTGCGGGAACGCCTAAAGATATTCGCTTGATGTTAAAAGATGTGCTGACAGTGATTTCACCGACAAATCTTGCGCTGCACTGTCATGATACTTATGGGCAGGCACTGGCAAATATTCTAGCGGGGCTTGATGAAGGGATTAGGACGTTTGACAGCTCGGTAAGCGGTCTTGGCGGCTGTCCCTATGCCGCTGGTGCATCGGGTAATGTGGCGAGTGAAGATGTTCTTTATATGATGAACGGTCTTGGATTATCCACGGGGGTGGATTTAGAAAAATTAATTGATGCAGCTTGGTATATTTCTGATGCGCTTGGCAGAGCGCCAAATTCGAAATTAGCCATAGCTTTAAAAAAGTAACTTAAATTTTAAAAAGGAATAATGCGGTGGCTTCTTATCCAACATTGAATTTTAATCACGGCGAAGAAATTGATATGCTTCGTGACATGGTCGCTAAATTTGCGGCGCAGGAAATTGCGCCAAGAGCAGAAGAAATTGATCAAAAAAATGAATTTCCTGCCGATATGTGGCGAAAGTTCGGTGATCTTGGGCTGCTTGGTATGACCGTTCCAGAAGAATATGGCGGCGTGAATATGGGCTATCTTGCCCATACGGTTGCGATGGAAGAAATCTCACGGGCTTCTGCGTCCGTTGGGCTGTCTTACGGCGCTCATTCTAATCTGTGCGTTAATCAGATTAACCGTAATGGCTCGCACGAGCAGAAATTAAAATATCTGCCCCGCCTTCTTAGCGGCGAGCATGTGGGCGCACTTGCTATGAGCGAGACGGGCGCAGGGTCCGATGTGGTGAGTATGAGATTAAAAGCGGTTAAAAAGGGCGATAAATACATTCTCAACGGCACTAAAATGTGGATTACAAATGGTCCTGATGCGGACGTTCTTGTGGTTTATGCGAAAACAGATATGGAAGCAGGCGCAAGGGGCATGACGGCTTTTCTGATTGAAAAAAACTTTAAAGGCTTTTCGACGGCTCAAAAGCTAGATAAGCTTGGCATGAGAGGCTCGAACACTTGCGAGCTTGTTTTTGAAGATTGTGAAGTGCCTGCGAAAAATATTTTAGGCAGCGAAGGGCGGGGGGTTAACGTTTTGATGTCTGGGCTTGATTATGAACGGGTGGTTCTATCTGGCGGCCCTGTGGGGATTATGCAGGCCTGTATGGATGTGGTTGTGCCTTACATTCATGAAAGAAAACAATTTGGCAGAGCGATTGGAGAATTTCAGTTAATGCAGGGCAAAATTGCCGACATGTATACGGAAATGAATGCATCCCGTGCCTATGTCTATGCCGTGGCGGCATCATGTGATCGGGGCGAGACAACCCGTAAAGATGCGGCGGGGTGCATTTTATATTCTGCGGAAAAAGCCACGCAAATGGCACTGCAAGCGATTCAGACGCTGGGCGGTAATGGCTATATCAATGAATTTTCCACGGGAAGACTTCTTCGGGATGCCAAACTTTATGAAATTGGCGCAGGGACAAGTGAAATTCGCCGTATGCTTATTGGACGTGAGCTTTTTGGTGAAACTATTTAAGAGCCTTTAAGATATTCCTCTAAACTGGACATTTCCCCCGCTGTCCAGTTTAGACCAAGCTTACTACGCCGCCAGAGGATATCTTCTGCGCTGATCGCCCATTCGGTTTCTTGTAAAAATTTAATTTCTGCCTCATATAGCTCTGGTCCAATTTCTTTGCCGAGATCTTTAAGGGTTTTTATGTCTTTTAAAAGGATCTGGGTTCTTGTGCCGTAACTATAGACGTAGCGTTTCAACAAGGTTTGGGGAAGAGAGGGGTGTAAGCGGGTGATTTCTTCTAAATAAGCTTTGGGATCATCATTTTTTATATCGCCGCCAGGGAATTTAGCTCCTTTCGTCCAGCTTTCTTTCATATGAGGGAAATATTGCCCTAGCTTTTCCATTGCACTATCGGCTAAATGCCTGCTCGTTGTCACTTTACCGCCAAAGACGGAAAGAAGGGGCGCAAGTAGCGTGCCATCCTTTTTATCACTATCTCTTAGGGCAAGAACGTAATCACGGGTGACAGAGCTTGCTTCTGCTGAGGCATCATCATAAAGGGGGCGAACACCTGAAAAATGGCTTATCACATCACAGGGCATGAGTTTCTTGCCGCCCTGCATCATCGGCTTAAAATAACCATTGATTTGATCGCAAAGATATTGGATTTCTTTATCTGATATTGCTGCGTCTGACGGGTCTGCGTTAAATTTAACTTCTGTTGTGCCGATAAGGCAAAAATCATCTTGGTAGGGAATTGCAAATATAATGCGCCCATCTTTGAGCTGTAAGATATAGGCATTATCGCCTTTAAAAAAACGCTTGGTGATGATATGGCTGCCTTGGATAAGACGTAACCTATTATGTGTCGTAATATCAAGGCGGTCTTCTATAATGTCCGATACCCAAGGCCCTGCGGCGTTAACAAGCACTTTTGTTTTAAGGGTAAATTCCTGACCTTTTTTTTCATATGTTACAATCCAATGGTCTGAAAATCTTTCCGCCTTTATAAATTTTGTCCTTACATGAATTTGGGCATTTTTTTCTTGTGCATCAAGGGCGTTTAAGATCACAAGCCGTGCATCATCTACTCTGCAATCATAATAGGTAAAACCATGTTTATATTTCTCATAAAGGGGGCTTGAATAATCTAACTTTAAAAACCCCGATTTTGGTAGTTTGCTTAAACTGCCAAAAAAGCTGCCTAGATGATCATATAGAAATAAACCAATGCGGATCATCCATTTTGGTCTTAGGTGCGCATCATGAGGAAGGATAAAACGCTGAGCATGTATAATATGAGGAGCAGACCTTAACAGTATCTCTCTTTCCGCTAAAGCTTCTCTGACCAGTAGAAATTCGTAATTTTCAAGATAGCGAAGTCCGCCGTGGATTAGTTTCGTACTTTTAGATGAAGTGGCAGAGGCAAGGTCATTCATTTCCATTAGAAAAACACTTAAACCACGACCCGAAGCATCTCTTGAGATTGCAGTCCCGTTAATGCCGCCACCTATGATTGCAACATTAAATTCCAAAGGCATTTATTAGTATTTCCTAATCCAATAAAAATAGTTTAATTGATTAACTTAATGAAAATTATATCATAATTTAAACAAAAAGATAGAAAGATTAACCTTTTATTAGTTGTGCTATAATATAGTAT
>JADGEY010000170.1 GCA_016744185.1 Emcibacteraceae bacterium
TTATATGTCACCGGTGGAGTTTGAGCAAATTCAGAATGTCGCTTAAAAAATTGTCCAGAAAGCTGTTGCCACATCAGTCTAGAAAACTAGGGGCACCTCACCATATTCCACAGGAGCCTCTCGCCATTGCAGACCACGCTTTAAGATATGAATAATCCCACTAAAACACGACACTCAATCTACATAGGGTGCGCCATGAGCCTTCGGAAAATAAGCTTTAATACGATTTAATTGTGCTTCTAAAAGATAAAAACAATCATTCATGCTTAAACTCCTTTAACAGAGTGAATCATAAATAGCCCAAAATGACAATCTATAAAATTAATAGGTCCTGACGCTAGAAATACATATGCAAAATAAAAACCAGATTTGACAGACTTGACATTACAAGTCACAATACCTATTTATAAAGTGAAATAATTTTAAACAAGGAATGCTTCAATGGCAGGTAATTTTAACAGTAACTATAATTCTTCTGAGGTCAGAACTCAGGCTGAAATTGATGAAGGTCTGCGCAGTTATATGCTAACCGTATATAACTATATGGCGGCGGCTCTTGCTCTAACAGGTCTGCTTGCTTATGTCACGGCAACCTCACCAGCGCTCTCTGAATTATTCTATACATTTGGGCAATATCCAGATGGTAGCACTGGCATTGCTGGACGTACAGCTCTAGGCTGGATTGTAATGCTTGCTCCTCTCGGAATAGTATTTTTCCTAAGTTCCAAAATTTCATCTATGAAAGCCTCAACAGCCCAAATGGTATTTTGGATATTTGCAGGTCTGATGGGCGTATCCCTCTCTTCTGTATTATTTCAATATACAGGCGTTAGCGTCACTAAAACATTCTTTGTTACCTCCGCTGCTTTTGCAGGACTTAGTCTTTTTGGTTATACTACAAAGAAAAACCTTACAGGCATGGGATCATTCTTAATCATGGGCGTATGGGGCTTGTTCATTGCAATGATTGTAAATATGTTCATGCAATCTTCAACAATGGACTTCATTATTTCAGGTCTTGGCGTGTTAATTTTTGCAGGGCTAACCGCTTATGACACCCAAAAGATCAAACTCATGTATCTTGAATCAGATGGTAGTGAAGCCATGGCTAAAAAAGCGATTATGGGCGCACTTAATCTTTATCTGGACTTCATTAATATGTTCCTCTTCCTGCTCCGTTTCATGGGCGACCGCAATTAAAGAGCTGAAGAATATTAATCATTAAAAGAATGGCTTCTCCCTCCAGAGAGGTCATTTTTTATGCCAAAAAATAAATATGAATTAAAAGAATCATTTACCATTGCCTTTAGAACGTAATTTAAGTAATCTGCGCCAAGAAAATAGATGCACCCGTAGCTCAGCTGGATAGAGTGCTGCCCTCCGAAGGCAGAGGTCACAGGTTCGAATCCTGTCGGGTGCACCATTGATTTCAAAGGCTTACCTGTTAAAAATTACAAATAATAAAATTTCTTCCCTGTTATCTTCCCCGTTATAGCAAAATTAATTCTAGTGGAGCGTAAAACGGGTTGTAAGGGGACACTTGATATTACAGTAACGGGATATGAGGGGATAAGGTGGGATAAGGTGTTATGTTCTATAGGTTTTTTAAAGGTTCTTTAAATGGTGTTTAAAAAATTTAGGTTTTACAGTAGAATCTATTTTTTACGGTTTGGGTCACTTGCTTTTACAGCAGAAATAAGAGCCGCATTTCCCCTAACCCCAATGAATCAATGAAAATGCGACTTTTTTTAATTCCTAAGCAATCTGTCTAAACGGCAGAAAATTCTTAGGGTACACGTGCTTTTTAATAACATCTTAATTGCATACCTATAAAAGCACCCTTGCACTGTGCAGTGTAGGGTGCAGTTAAACTGGTGAGGCACTATGTTTCCTCATGGCTCTGATCACATTTGGGGTATGATCATCCCACCCGATTTTGCGAATGGGGCCGTGACTATATAAAATGCTTGTTCAAGCAAATATAATATTATATAGATACATTAAGATATAATTAAATCATTATCTTCAAGACTTTAAGGCAGCGGTTAATATCTTCTGAACCTTAAGCAATAAAGGGTTCTCAACATCTTCCTCGTCTGGGTTTTGTTGGTCTAATTCCCACATAGCGATTGTTAATTCTTCAAAAACTTCAGGTTTTATAAGCTTCTTTGATTCGTAAAGAGTTAAATATACTGCCATGGCACTATGAGCTAGACCAGGTTGCGCAGCACCGCTGTTATCAGTGCCAGCAAGAAGATTATCCCTCATCATAGGGCCCTCACCATTAATTAACCATTCTAGAGATACGCCAGTAACCTTAGCAATTCCTTGTATTCCACTTAGTTTTGGTTCTGTTTTCCCAGTTACATAATTTGACATTGTTCTTATGGGAATATTCGTTTCATTTGCTAGGTTTTCAATACTATCTACTAGCTTCGCAGCTTCTCTTAAACGAGAAACGAATTTTTTTCCTTTTCGGAGTTCATCACCTAACTCCGAAACAGGCTAGTGAAAAAAATTTCTTTTTCGGAGTTCCGAAAAAGCAATAAATTGTAGATGGCTAGCTCAAAAAGCGCATTAATTTTCATTTTATTAACTCCGAAAAGGCATTTTTTTGTTGTCATAGAAAAAACTGCCTTATGT
>JADGEY010000171.1 GCA_016744185.1 Emcibacteraceae bacterium
GAGCTGTCTCCAGCGTATACGAGGCGGTTGCAAGACGTACGATCTCCGATAAATCTTTTTCTTCGTAGCTCATGCAATGCGGACCATCGTCTAATAATATTGTAGGACTATAGCCTTTTATTCTTATATGGTCGCCAATAGTCGAAAAATCTGATTTTATAGATTCGGCTTCGTTTATGATACCAACAAAATGACCTTCAGCGTCATGTATGTATTTATCATTCACACATGAATATCCCATTTCACCACTATAAATAATATCGTCGAGTTCCTGAATCACTTTTGGCAACCAACTTTGGGAACCTTTGTCTCCCAATTTATTTTTATACTTATAGCTTTGATGGGTGATTTTGCGATGCAAGTCCTTTTTTTTATTATTTACTGCCATGTTTTTGCTTGTTTTAACCTTTCCAATATTTCTCTCTCTCTGCTTGTTGTTCAGGAGTCGCTTCGGGGGTTACAATCTCGCTTCTGTATAGTGGCTTAGGGAATCTTCTTTTTTTGCGAAATAAAAAGTCCTTTTCTCGATAAGCATCAAAATCTTCGTTGGGTGGCAAAGGGCGGTTTTTATCCATATACCAAGTAATCAGTGATAGATCTTGATAACAATCAACACCTGGGAAAGGAAAAAAACAGATTGATCCCATTTTATCTGGCCTAACCAATTGTAATTGGTAGGCTCCAATGCCATTTGATCCACCCATGGTATAATTAAATTTGATACTATCGAAAGGCATGGTGATGTTTTTTTTCCACATCCAACCCGGAAAAGTAATGGTTCCCTTCATTCGATTTAAAATAATTTCTTTTTTAGGCATGGTGAAATAATAAATAATAGAAGTATAAACCATGCAAAAAAATAGAGAAACAAACCGAAGCCTTCACCTAGTTGTCCTTTTTCTATATAAAAGTAACTATTACCAATTATGAAAAATAAAGCTACCCCCCAATCATAGGAGCAAGATACTGATTTGAAGGGGCTTCTATATATTCATCGTTCACGCATGAATACCCCATTTTACTATTGTATATATATTCATCAAGGTTTAAAATCTCTCTTGGCAACCAACTTTGTGGGCCTTTATCTCCAATTTTTTTTATGCCTGTATAGGTTTTGTGAGTTATTTCGCGATGCAAAATCTTTTTTTTCTTTTTTACTGCCATGTTTTTGCTTGTTTTAATTCATCTAAGTTTCCAATCTTTATTTTTTCGGTTTGGTTAAGACCGAAAATAGGACTAAAGGTGCCTAAATCGGCAATGGTACCCATATATCGTTGCTCTCCCTTATCATTGAAAGGGAATACTGTTTTGTCTTTGGTCTCACCATTAATACGAACAGCAAATAATAAATCGCTACTAGGAGAAACTTTTTTATGATACGATTTAGGTATGGAAAAACGAATTATTAATTCTTTGGCAGCTTCCACATTGTTATGAATACGTTCAATTCTTGTTGACAAAAGAATTGGCTCGCCTTTTCTAATGCCCTTTAGATATAAAAATGCCTGATAATATTTATTTACATCCATTGTATTTCTTTTTATTCCCAAGTTGAAGGGGCTAATAATTTATTTCAAGGCCAAAAGGATGCGACTAAATTCAAGATGTGCCAAGGCTACTATAGCGTTTTTATAAATCTATAAATCTTTAGTACGATTTGAAGAGCCCAATGCTTTTTGGCTATCTCTTCTTCTTCTTTTCTCTTTTTTTCTTCATAAGCTCTAAATGCCGAACCATCATCATCGTTTATCGACATATTATACATACCCGGTATGGTTTTGTTTTTTTCGACCATTAACTCATACGCCGTTGTAAAGTATTCTGGCGTTTTAATATAGGACGTATGTAAGGGTTCAGGAAAACCTTCTGCTTTACGGCGCTCGTAATCTCGCTCTCGGTAAGCATCTAAAGCATCGCCAGGGGGTAGTGGGCGGTTTTTATCCATATACCAAAGCCAATAGCTCCAAGACTGATAAGCTTTAGCAAAAATAAAAGGTAACATGATGCCTCCATCAAGGTATTTATCGGCAAATGTTTTATTCTTAAACAATTGCAAGTAAAGGCCTCCCTGAGCTCGTGTTTTTAAAGCCAATACAACATGCAGCTCGTTAAAACGAATGAGCTGAGGGCTATTCCAAAAAGAACCTGGTACCTGAACCAAGCCTCGCTGCCTATCAAAAATGAGCTTTCTTTCACGATTCATATAGTAGGCTTTTATAAAAAACCAAATGGCGGGTGGAAAAGAAACTGGAGATAACATAAGTGCTACTTGGAGTAACTCATTATTAAAACCAATTTTAAACAAACCGATAAGTATTGCAAAGCCCCAGACTCCTAAAAATCCCCATGCCCAATAGAGATCCATTTCTTTTGAGTCGGAATCATCAAAAACAATGTAATTATCATCAGCAAAATCTATATAATCCGATTTAACATCGTCCTTACTAATAATACCTGGTCCAGGCAATTCACAAATACAAAAGTCGGGATATTTTTTTTTCCAGTCGTGGGGTACTTTGGCTTCTATTTCCCTTTGGGGCTGATAATATTTATTTACATCCATTGTATTTCTTTTTATTCCCAAGTTGAAGGAGCTAATAATTTATTTC
>JADGEY010000172.1 GCA_016744185.1 Emcibacteraceae bacterium
AATAATGACAATTGGTGTTGGTGGATCGTCGGCAGAGAATGAACTGCAAAAATTAAATAATATGACAGCTGACCTCACGGCAATTCCTAAATCTGAATTTGAAAGGCGAATTGAAAAAGCCCGCAGTCTTATGAAGGAGCAGGGCATTGCTGCGCTTTATTTAAATGCAGGAACAAATCTATATTATTTTACAGGCACCCGCTGGCATGCGTCCGAACGCATGGTCGGGGCTATTTTACCGTTAGAGGGAGAGCTTGAATATATCTCACCGGTTTTTGAAATTTCAACTTTGAATGAATATATGCTTATAGAGGGCAAGGTGAATGGTTGGAGCGAGCATGAAAACCCTTATGATGCCTTTGATAAGGCTTTAAAAAACATGGGCATTACTAAAGGCGTGATCGCCATTGATGAGGCGACAAGTTTTTTCATTGTAGATGGAATCCAAAAAAGCACTTCTGGTTATGAATTTACCAATGCTTCGTCTATTACTGCTGCTTGCCGTATGATTAAAACACAGTCCGAGCTTGCATTGATGCAGCGGGCAAAAGATATGACAATCGAAGTCCATAAAGCTGCTGGAGCTATATTACGGGAAGGCATTAGCACATTAGAAGTCGCCGCCTTTATCCATGAAGCTCATAAAGCTGCCGGAGCGCCTTCAGGTTCTTATTTCTGCATTGTTCTTTTTGGCGAAGCAACCGCCTATCCCCACGGCGTAAAAAACCCTCAAATTCTAAAAGAGGGTGATATGGTTCTCATCGATACGGGCTGTCAGGTTCAAGGATATATATCCGATATTACAAGAACTTTTGTTTTTGGTGAGCCTTCGGATCGTCAAAGAAAAGTCTGGAACAGCGAGAAAAAAGCTCAAATAGCTGCCTTTGAAAAAGCCCAAATAGGAACAAGATGCGGCGACGTTGACCTTGCCGCCCGAAAGTCATTAGATGCAGACGGATATGGCCCCGAATATAACACTCCCGGTCTGCCCCACCGGACGGGTCACGGCATCGGATTAGATATTCATGAATGGCCTTACCTAAACTGGGGTGATGATACAGTACTTGCCGCTGGAATGTGTTTTTCCAATGAGCCAATGATCTGTATCTACGGCGAATTTGGCGTACGCCTTGAAGATCATTTTTATATGACAAATTCAGGCCCGAAATGGTTCACCCAGCCCAGCGAAAGCATCGATAACCCTTTTAACCTTTAATGAATGAGGGGGGAACTATTAGAAATTTTAGATGTGTAGAGCAGGGCTGTAAGATGGAAATATGATTTTATATATCAAACTCTAACTAAATCCATTAAAGGCTCAAAACTATATAAAGCTGGCTTTCTACCTGATGCTTCTTCAAGGGTAGTAATAATTCCCTTCTCTAATAATACACGAGTAAACCGTGCCGCAGTGGCTGTGGGAATTCTACTTGTTGACGTAAATTTATTATTTCTAAAAACTGGATTTGTAAATATAAAGTCTAGTGCAACCACACAATATTTTGATGCAAGAACTTCTGAAAATATTTTTTTCATATTTTCATATAAGTCACTTATATCTTCTGCGATTTCCAAGTTTGCCATTGCTTGATGTTCAACAGCGTTTAAAAAGAAAATACACCATTCTTCCCATTCGCCATTTTTTGATACGTTCCTCATTATATCAATATATTGATCTTTATTTTCTTCAAAATACCCACTTATATAAAAATGAGGTGCAGATATTGTTCCTGATGACCAAAGCATAAGGGTTATTAGCATTCTTCCAATTCGGCCATTACCATCTTTGAAAGGATGCAGGGCTTCAAACTCGACATGGGTTATTGCTGCTTTTAGTAAAACTGCATCTGTACTTTCATTCATATAAGAAAATAATAAGTCTAATCCTTCCATTAATTTTTCTGGGCTAATTGGTACAAAGAGTATTTTCTTTTTTGATTTATCCACTAAATAATTTTGTTCATCTTTAAATTTTCCAGGGGATTTCGTCGCCCCCCTTCCAAGTGATAATAGTTTTTGATGAATCATTTTAATTAAAGATGATGACAATGGATAACCATCTTCAATTGCATGTTGCGCTGATACAAGCGCACGCTGGTACAAAATAGTTTCAATCACCTCAGACCTTACGTTTTTTGTTTCAGTTTCTTCACCAGCATGATTTGCTTCATACCTTAAGATTTCATCCATTGTACTGATTGTTCCCTCCATACGAGAAGAAATAACCGCCTCCTGATTACGAAGTGGTGCTAACAGTATTTCACTGTTGTGCATATTCTTTAACATTTGATCATATCGAGCAATTGCGTCAGTTGCTTTAATTATTGAGGTGAAAATTCTTTCATAGTTTATTTCTTTAGGTGGAAAAGAATCGTAGTGGTAATTCACGGCATCTTCAAAGTTTAATTCCTTCAATTCCATTCTTATTTCTTTCGACTTCTTATAATTTGTTTATATAATACCGCATTTGAGCATCAAAACAAGTAATTTTCAACAAACAAACTGGCTTATCGCCTCTTTATAATAGATTTATGAT
>JADGEY010000173.1 GCA_016744185.1 Emcibacteraceae bacterium
AGTGCTTTGTCATCAGACGGAAAGCCTGAAGTTAAGATTGATGGGGCAGCTTTAATGATTTCTCTTGATGGTTTTATATCCGAGCAGACCAATGAGGTTAATCCGCAACAGGTGCTTATGGGCGGTGAGATTCCAGCGCAGCATCTTGTGAAAGATATTATTAAATCTATTAAGCTTGCAAAAAACGATAAAAGAATTAAGCATATAATTTTAAATCTTGAGGGGCTTGTCTCTATTGGCTCTTCCAAAATTTATTATATTGGTGAGGCTCTTAAGAGCTTTAAAGAATCTGGGAAAAAGATTTATCTTTATAGTGAATTTCTAGGGCAGGCTTCTTATCTTCTCGCATCTTACGCTGATGAAATTTATCTTCATCCGCAGGGCGGTGTTTTTATTGAGGGCTATAGCTCCTACCGTTTTTATTATAAAAATTTCATGAATAAGATTAAAGCGGATGTTTCCTTATTTCGGGTTGGTAAATATAAATCTGCGATGGAGCCTTATATCCGCAATGATATGTCAGATGCAGATAAGCTTAGCCGTAAAGAACTCATTGGCAGTCTTTGGAGTGAATATGTAGGTAAGATTGCTGAAAATAGAGGCTTTAAAGCAGAGAATTTTAAAACATCATTGGATAATATTGATGTGGAAATGGCAAAGCTAGATGCAAATTTTGCAGAATTTGCCAAGCATCAAAAATTAGTGGACGGTCTAAAATCTAGGACGCAGTGGACAAAGTTTATTAAAAAAATCACAGGGACGCAGCAGGGTTCTGATTTATTAAATATGGTGAATTACCAGCAATATTTATCGGCAAATCATTCTTCTCAATATGCAAAAGAAAAGATTGCGGTGGTTTATGTAACGGGGGTAATTACAAATGGGCATGCTCTTAAAGGCGGCGGCGACCGAATAGCACGCCATCTTCGGGAAGTGCGTAAAGACGGTAATGTTAAGGCTGTCATTATCCGTATTGATAGCCCAGGAGGAAGCGCATTTGCGTCTGAAATTATTCGTGAAGAAATTCTCCTGTTAAAAGAAAAAGGCATTAGGGTGATCGCTTCTATGGGCTCTGTTGCGGCTTCTGGCGGATATTATGTTGCGGCGGACGCAGATGAGATTTGGGCGTCCCCAACAACCATTACAGGCTCTATTGGTATTTTTGGCATGATTCCAAATTTTGAAGGTACGCTAAATGCGCTCGGCATTAATGTAGACGGGGTTGGTACAACGGATCTATCGCCTATTGGTGTTACCAAGAAGCTCCCAGAAAAATTTAAAAAAATTATGCAAATAAATATTGAAAAGGGTTATAAAAATTTTGTTGAACTTGTGGCGAACGGGCGGGGCGTTACGGTAGAGGAAATTGAAAAAGTAGCGCAGGGGCGTGTCTGGGTTGGCAGTCAAGCGGTAAAAAATGGTCTTGTGGATAAGCTTGGTACATTTGACGATACTGTGACTGCTCTAGCAGAAGATTTAGGGCTTAAGAAATACAAGCTTGTTTTTTGGCAAGATGAACTGGATTCAAAGCAAAAACTTCTTAAGATGCTTAGTGAGATGAGCGTCAAAGCGGATCAAACATCATCTGAGGATATTCGTGATTTTATGACCTCTAAAAGCCCTAAGATACATCAAAAACTTATCTCAAAAATCTATAAAGACTTAAAAGTTTTAAGCGACCTTGATGATCCTAGAAATATGTATTTATTATGTACAGAATGTGACGTTAGATAATAAAATGTAAAAAAGCCTGCTTATAATGAATAAGCAGGCTTTTAAAAGATTTTGATGTGAGAGCGATCATTCTATGGGACTACCCTCATATCAACTTTTTAAGATAAAGGTCGCCGTCTTGAAAATATGATAAATCCAATTAAACCTAATCCCATTAATCCAAGAGAAGCTGGTTCAGATACAGGAGTGGTTTTTACCAAGAAAACTCCAAAATTCCCTGTGTCGTCTGCGCTGTAGTAACCAGTGGAATTCTGGAAAAACCCCTCCGCTTCGTGACCGAGACTTTTATAGCTACTAATATTCATAAGTCTAATGTCATTAATGTCATTTGATTCAACAAGACCTGTTAGAGACCATGATTGAGAACCTATGGCAATATTAGGATCAGGATGACCCATCGTGCTTTCAAGAGTGGTACCTAAAAGGTCAGTCAATTTTTTAAAATACTTGTATCTTACATCCCCATTCATCTTCTCTTCAGGAGTAATTCCAAGTAGGCTAATCAATAGAGCCATAAATTCGCTCTCTCTTGCAAGCCGCCATCCTTCTAATGTACCCCCCGCAGCAATTTCTTGCAAAATCTGATTATATGATTTGCCTTTTGTTTTATTAATTTTGAGCCAATTGAGGGAGGTTGTCGTATCTTCTACATAATCACCCTTTGAAACAAGGGTAGCAGATGAGCTTTCTGTAAATAATATGAAAAAAATAAAAATACTTAAAATATTTTTTTTCAATAAACTAGCAAGCATTGCGAATATCCTTTAACTTAAATGTTGTTGTACTATATGCATAATC